>CAZWME010000007.1:0-22676 GCA_964634515.1 uncultured Pirellulales bacterium
ACTTCAATAAGGTTTCTCAGGACAAGCTGGAAATTCTGGACGGCCAGCAGCGAATTACCAGTCTTGGCCGGTTTGTCACGGATAAGTTTGCCATAAAAGACGAAAATGGTCTGGAACAGTATTTTAGGGGTATGGCAAAAGACAAGAAAAACAAAATATTGGAAACAAAACTGACCATTTACGAATGCGAGGGAACGGAAAGCGAAATCAAAGAATGGTTTAAAACGATCAATATCGCCGGGGTTCCACTGAACTCACAGGAATTACTCAACGCTGTGTATTCCGGCCCGTTTGTAACGAAGGGCAAGGAGGAATTCAGCAACAGCCAAAACGCCAACATCCAAAAATGGAGCGCCTACATCAAGGGCAGTGCCAACCGACAGGATTTTTTAGCATGTGCGCTGGATTGGGTAAGCAAGGGCAATATCGGCGATTATATGAGCCGCCATCGCTCTGAAAAGAATATAAATGAACTAAAGAAATATTTCAACAGCGTGATTGATTGGGTTTCCAGTGTATTTACCGATGTTGAAAGCGAGATGCGCGGGCTTGAGTGGGGGCGATTGTACGAAGCATATCACACGAAGGCGTATAGTCCCGCGAAGGTATCAGCCGAAGTACAAAAGCTCTACGGCGATCCGTATGTGAAAAACGGGAAAGGCATTTATGAGTACATCCTCGGCGGTTCAACTGATACTAAGTTATTGAATGTAAGAGTATTTGATGAAGCAACAAAGAAATCCGTTTATCAATCTCAGAGCAAAAAAGCTACGGCGAAAGGTGAATCAAACTGCCCACTTTGTGCCATTGGGCATGATGCTAACAGGAGCAAGCTCTGGAAGCTTTCTGAAATGGACGCTGACCATGTAGCAGCATGGAGCAAAGGAGGTGCCACAAATGTCAAGAATTGCCAGATGTTATGCAAGACTCACAATCGTGCAAAAGGAAATCGGTGAAAGAATTGAACAGCCCTAAACATTGTTAGACGTACAGTTGTTATATTCAATTTCTCGTATCATATGAAAGTGGACAATCACAATGGAAATCGGAAAAATATATGATGTAGTTTTTATGCAGGGTCGCTATGAGATTGAGTATGAAAATGGCGTTAAATGTATAAAAATAACACCTAAGTCTTATCGTGTAGAAAGATCTAATGGCACTACTTTTCTAATAGGACAAGATTCTATAATGGAACTGAAAGAAGTTGTATAGAATACTTTAGATACGCCTAACAAGGCGTTCAAACGGACAGAAAACAGTTGGCTGTTTCACTCCGTTCACATTATAGCCAACAATTTTTTGCCGCTTAACGTGACGTTAGGGAACGAATATGATATCAAATGAGTATGGATTTTGGTTAAAGGGGTGTTATATTGACAATCGAAGAGCTTTAGAGTTTTATATGGAAACCATATATACATTGTTGGGCGGCATAATTTCATGCAAACAGAAAGGGTGGTCTATGAGTAATAATCGGCTCTCAGCAAAAGAATGGGTTGAGCGTATTGTTTTGGCGTTGCTGTTTACGGCAATTGGATCGTTGATTATGATCGTTTTCAGCCCGTGGAGGCCATTGCTTGACAAGAGTACTGACTATCTTGGCAGGATGGGGCTGATTGCCCTTCTTCTGGTAGTGGTGTTTCTGGTGCGCAAGAGCAGTCGCCTTGAGAAGTACTGGTCGATATTGTTAGGTCTTTTCATAATGGCGGTCGCAGTCTCACTTGATTGGATTTTTGGCATATACTTGATTGATTATCTGGGTGTAAGAGATAACGTTCCTGCCGGATGGGCCCTCCCGAAGCTGAATGAATGTATTGTGGTCGTAAGTGTAATCGTACTCTTTACCAAGATGTCGGGCAGTAGTCTGGGCTCAATCTACATCCAAAAGGGAAAGCTAAGGCAAGGTCTCATCATTGGATTGATCGCTTTTTTCCTCGCTGCCGCCGGATCTATCCCAATGGCGAGTTTGTTCAACGCCCGAGACCTGAGCTTTGCCAGGATACTTTCATGGACACCTTGGTTATTGATCTATGTTCTGGCAAACGGGGCTATGGAAGAACTCTTGTTCAGAGGGTTGTTTCTACGGAAGCTGGAGCCATTCTTTGGCAAGATTCTCTCAAATTTCATGATAGCGTTTGTATTCACGGCACTTCACGGGGCGGCGAACTATACGGCGGATCAATACTTGTTTCTTGTGATTCTCTTCCCGCTAGCGTTAGCCTGGGGATATATTATGCAGAAAACAGACAGTATGTGGGGCTCGATGCTGTTTCATGCAGGAATGGACATACCAATTATGCTCGGTATCTTTTCGAATCTCGCCTAGGTTGTTCGGTGGCAACTATGCAGTAGCAATTTGGAATCAGGGTGTACAATGAATGCCGCCCAACAAGCGCATGAACCCGACGCCGCTATCGTGGCGCGTTGCGGGCGAGGGCTTGGGAAAGTTACTTTTGGGGTTGCCAGGGTTTCGCGCTCAAGTCGCGGCGCGGGTTATGCGCGTACCGTTAGGGAACGAATATGATATCATATGAGTATAGACGGATTTTAGTTTTGAGTTTTGAGTGTTAAGTTTTAAGTTAAGGAGACCCCTTTTTAATCCATTATTGATGAATGATTCCCGAGTAGTCGGGATTTTCGCTACGCTTCAATATTGTGGTTGAAGATTGCCGCAGTCGCTTCGCTCCTTCGCAATGACATTGGTGGGGCAAGCCCCACCCTACCAGACTGTCGATGCTAAGGGGGAAAAGGTCAGATTTGGCATCGAAGAGAATCAATCGGGGACAACAATATCGTATTTTGGTTCATATCCCCGATGCCAATACTGCGCCCACAAATCCTCCAGCTCTACGGCGGCTATGTGAGTATCGACGTAACTGAGATTGATGGCACGACGGTGCCTGGCGATACAAAACCTGTGCATACTTGCTATCTGGCCGTCATCGCCATCAAATGAGTTTGAAGGAGGCGGATCGGTGCTCCGAGGCCATGCATCCACCCACATCCCATCGCCAAACAAAGGAGTATCAGGTCGAGTATCAGAAAAATTCTGGTAGTAACGACCGTGTTCCGGATTGCTCGTCTCAACTTGATAATATCCACCTGGCTGAAGCCATGAATTGATCGTGTAGCTGCCCTCAGCATAGCTTTCGCCAACGCCACCCCACCAGAAGGACCAGGACCGAATAGCGGTGCCCCGCTGTAAAGACTCGCCATCGGCCCGCTCTGTCACGGACGGGCAAATGATCACCTGCATGATACCTTCGAAGGCGGCCTGGGGGTCTTTCTCGTATCGCGGGTCCCCGAGAAAGGGAGCAATCAAGTGGAACCAGTAGGGATTGCCGGGCCCACCTACGCCCATGACCTTGCCGTCATAGTTTTCTGTGTAACATACCATTGCCAGCGTCTGCTGTCTGAGCTGAGAGGAGCAAACAACTCTCTTTGTTTGTTTCCGTACTCTGCGTAAGGCTGGTAACAGAATGGCCAGAAGCAAAGCAATTATTGCAATGACAACCAATAACTCAATCAGGGTAAAAGCATATCGCCTATTCATAGCTCGCCAACTCCTTCCATCCAACCTGCCAGCTTTAGTTAGAATCCAACTAATCTATATATTTTCACATGACTGTCAAAAAATGTCAAGTACTTTTTGTGCGGAGGAACCAGAGAATTATCATATGAATATTGACTTGAAGGGCCAACCCAGCCATTAGCAGCCTTGATTATATTGCTCCGGCAGCATTCGCAGCGATGTGTCTTGAGCAAGGCTCTGAGTCCCCTTCGCCTTACTCAAGACGAGGAGGATTGTTGTGAACTACTCTCATGACGGTTGGACCAACAGAAAGGAGCAGGTTATCTTTGTATCCGTTTATTATCGGTTTAAGTCTATTGGCGTATATTATATTCAGTAAATCCGAAGGGTGGTTATCTTTTTTGTTTACGCCCATTTTTATCCCTCCTCTTGAGGCTATAAGGTCGTCCTCAACGTTGACAACGTGATAGCCCAGACTGCCCGCAAGTCTCTCCGCTTGATGCCATCAAGACATAATCTTCTTTTCTTTTTTGCCTGGGTCTGAATAGTCCGTCCCTCTTCCGTAACATATGCCGTGATTAAGCGTGAAAAATACCACAGGGATCGATCTTTCATCGCACAAGTACTTAATGTTGTAAAGACTGTTTATTGTCATTTGCCAACCAGGAGAGCCTATTTGATAAGTGTTATCAAGAGCATCTATCCAGCCGGGAAATACACCTGTTTTTTCAGCAATTCTACACAAAGAACGATCAACCTATTTTCCTACCTCATCTAAGGACATTGAGGAAAAAACTTTATTGTACTTGTTTCGATACTTCCGCTCCCAGGAGTCCCGCTTGGGGCTGTAGTTTGTCTGATGAATCTGCGTGTCGTTTATGCAATATGCTACAACGACTAAATCCGGCTCAAATAAATCAACATAATCTCCTAACACTAAGCAATAATCTGTAAAATCATAACCGCTTTTACCGAAGTTCATAACCTCTATTTCATCATCTTCGCACAATTCGGTAAATCTCTGAGAATTGTCAAGACCTGCGCCCCACGTAAACGAATCACCGAGAACCATTACGCGATATTTTGAGTATTCTGTTTTCCATTCATCGTCTCGAAAACCAAAACTATTATAATAAACGGGCTTGCCCCAGGTATAACGGATGCCGTCTTCGTAGCCGTTAAAAGGCAGACCGTTACAATGGTACAAGATCGCTTCTATAACGTACAGAGTCATCAAAGTAACAACAGACATAACAATGAGTCTAAGCGAATAGACTTTCAGCAAATTTATTTGCTTCGAGACAAAATCTTCCTTTCTGCCCATGTTCGTATCGACCATGGCTATAGCAAGCGGCTTGTATTTGTCCTCAACCTTGTCAAGCGAGTTCATTCCAATATAGTCAATATCGTCGTTTATCAATAAGCCCTTTAGAAAACTGTTTGGAAATACGGCAAAGTCCTTATCATTTTTAACGAATCTTCCATCACCGTTAAGGATATAATAATGGCCATTTAGTCTTTGATAGTTGTGCGACATGCGCCAGCAATCTTTTTCCTACCGTTCCCGTTGACAGGTCGTAAACTCTCGATGGCTTGCGCTTACTCCATGCTTGTGTAATGTTTCAGACCTGATTTCAATAAGAGCGCTTGGGTGATGGGCTGGTCTTTTAAGCGTATTGCCTGCAAGGATGTAAGCAGCAGGAAAACTACCAAAAGTAATTGAAATCGGGCATTATGTCAGTTGGAAGCTTTCAGATATTACCAATTGGCTTGTTAGCCATCATAGTGCACAACAACTACGTTCGCTTAGGCTACTTTCACGCTTTTAGTTGTGCTTCGGCCGGCATGAGGTGCCTTATAGGCAGGCAGATATTCGCAGAGGCGAAACAGAATCCCTTCTATGAAAGAACAAGGGGCCTATACCGAATCAATCAGTATAGGCCCCGAATTTAAGTTCTACTACACAAGTTTACTTAACAATCAAAACCCGGTTTAAGGTGCCGGTGGGTACAGGCAAATATCATCGAAGAACATCATGCCCGAACCGCCGGCAGTCAGATTAGCCCTGTTGCCAAAACCAAGCGTAATCGTATTGACGTTGGTAAGGTTAATACCGAAATCCTGCAGGCTGATTCTCCATTCGGTCCAGTCCTCAACCTTTGTGGCATTAGGATTAGGATTATCGACCCCGGCAGTGCCGTTGAGAACAACATACATTGTCTCAGGAGCATTAGCCGCATCGCCTATGTACCAAATTACCAGTGTGTCAACGCCTTTCACTGTCCAGTCACGATTGGAAGTTAAAGTTAAAGTTGCCTCTGATTTCCCGACTGCGTTGTCGTAAGCAAACGGCATTGATTGATTACCGCTGTGGACGATAGTCTGCTCTGCAAGAGGAGGATTGGCGTGGCCAACTATAGAACCGTTGATAGCCGGATTATCGAATCCGTCTATCCAGGCCATATATATCCTGTTGCTCCCGGGCTGGCCTTCATCAATGTCATTGTAGCTCTCCATATCGTCCACGATAAGGAAGTTGGCTGTGGTAAACCTCCAAAGGCCGCCGATCCACGGACTGTCGGGATTGGTGTTATTAACCTCATCAACACGCCAGTAGTAAGTAGAAGCCCATTCGAGTTGTCCGGGATCATAGCTCTCATCTCCAAGTGCCTTTGTGCCTTTATGCTCGGGCGAAGCTGTGTTGGCATTCTTCACTGCTTCTTCATCCGTGCCGAAATACACTTGGTGTGAAACGGCGTTTTCCCCTGCTGCCCACTCGAGTACGGGTGAGTGTTTTACATCAGCAGCGCCATTACCCGGATTCGGGTTGCCGGCTTTTATAGGCAGCGACAATGCAGCCTGCGGAATGAGCTGCTTTGGAGTGGATGGGCTTTCCCAGCGCAGCTCTGCTATAGCATTAGCGGTGCTCTCAAAATACTCCATTATAATTCTGTAGGTACTCCCAGCGATAAGGTCAATCGTTCCACTATGCTCGATTGGGTATATTGGAACCGTTTCCCATGAATCAACAAGCTGTTTACCGCCTACCCATAGTCTTACCCCATCATCGGTCTTGGGATAAAAGGTGTATGTCTCAGTATATCCAGCCTCTACTTCACCAGTCCATCTGGCAGAGAAGTTATCCTCGCTGACCACCGGATCCGGGGAGCCGGGGTCGCCCCAGTTAAAGTTGACTTGCGGATCCGTGCGAGTCAGAATGAAAGTTCCAAAGTCCGTACCATCGTAGTAATCTGCTCGCAGTCCTCCACCAGCTTTTGCAGTCTTAAAGCTCCAGACATCACCTTTATAACTGTTTACGCCATCGAACTCATCAACCCGCCAGTAGTAGGTTTTCTCTAATTCAAGAGTGCCGGGAGTATAGCTTGTAACTCCTATTTGAGTTCCTCCGGTTTCACTGCTCACACTATCAAAATCATCACCGAAGTAAACGGTGTGCAATTTCGCTTCATCACCTGCTGTCCAGCTCAAAATTACATCTGTGGACACAAATTTGCCGTTGTCAACCGGATTGGGTTCATAGGCCGTTTTGGGTGGAACCATAAAGCTCCACACATCTCCTGTGTATATCGTTCCGTCGGCACTAACCTCATCGATCCTCCAGTAATATGTCGTACCCTGTACAAGACCGTCAGGGTAGGCAAATCCCACAAAGCCGACAACTAAAAAAGTAGTGGCTTGGTTGCCCAGGAAAGTATCGCCGGTTCCAGCCTCCACATCAGTAATACTTTCCCCGAAATACACATCGTGCGAAACAGCAGCGGGAGCCGCCAGCCAGCCAAGAGTTGCCCATGTTTCCCCATGGATGGCACCGTTAGCAGGGTTGGGATTAGCTGCCTTGTCACTCGCCTCGAGTAAGGCAACTGCCCAAACACTGGGATCCTGCCAACCATTTCCATCCGTTGAATGCCAGGAAACCTGCGATTCTCGTGAAGCACCACCATCGTCATCATCGTTAATCCATACATCGAAGCCAATCAATTGGTCAGGCGTTGCCGCCTCACCCATTATGCTCATCCACGGCAGCTTAATTTCAAAAAGATAACCGTCGTCGGTCGTCGCTACAGCATATTCAACACCCACTAAGCTTGGATCTCCATTGTGGATGGCCGTGGGCGCTTCCACTTCAGCACCCCACCGAAAAGTGTATTGGTGGTCATTCTCGTCCACTGATGAGCCTTTGCTGTTATCGCCATCGACATAGACCTCAACACTATCATCCTGCCATAAGCTGCCGGGTGTGTCATTGACCAAATCCTCATCTTTCACTATGGCCAGCACATACAGATTTTCCCAGTCCCAGAGGGCCCGCCAGGTACCGGAGCAATCTTCAGGTGAACTGGGGGCGCTTCCTACTTGACTGGTGTCTATCGACTGTTCTGTCGAAAAAAACCATACCTGATCGATATTACCATCGATCTTCGGCATGCTCCCGGGGCTGGGGATGACCACATCTTGAGCCGAAACCACACCAACCACACTCAGCACCAAAACAAAAGAAAACAAATAAATCAATTTTCTACACATAATATTCCTCCTTCAAAAAGAATTAAAATAACCGTGTTCCGGCCACACACCAAAACACCTGCCACTTTCAATATACGAACTGCCGATTGAAATGGAAAATATTCCCACTGACTTAAGAAGTACAAAGTTGCCACTAAAACTCCGTACTATTTAAATAATACATCCTCCTCCAATCGAAATATTAAAAGAAATGTGTCTGCTTAATGATTTCAAAACCCACAGATGACCGGCTTACACAGACACAAGCTGTACTAATATTATTTATACCAACTATTCGCTTTCCCGTCAAGGAAATTTTTCCTGACCCTATATCAGCAAACCTTATTGAAATAATTTTGGAGAAGCGCAACGAAAAGGCTGTTAAGTCTATTTGTAAAATTTCACATACCGCCTTCCAGTTTTCAATTTGAAATCACCTCAGCAGGCCATTTTAGCGATTACTTTTCTGATATGATATATTTCTTTGAATAAATCCACACACAGAGCGTATATTAATGTAGTGAGTACTTGATGAATCACAGGAGATTAAAATGCAGGAATTTAATTACACATGTCCCAAATGCAGAAACGCTGAGTGCGATGTTGGTGAATTTCGTGCTACAGGCGGTTTTCTGAGCAAAATATTCGACATTCAATCAAAACGCTTTACAACTGTTACATGTACAAACTGTCATTACACTAAAATATATAAGGCTCCATCCAGCATGCTCGGAAATATTTTCGATTTATTTACCAATTAAAGGTTGTTGAGATCAGCAATTCAATGATGGGTTACAGCGGTAAGGCCAATATAACAGGGAATATTAAACGGGCAAGAAAGCACTGAACCGGCCTGCGGCGGCGCATCTCGTTGCTCTTCGTTCGTATCTCGCACATGAATCAACATTTCCGACCACAGCAATTATTTCTGTAATAAAGGCGATCTGTTATTTGTGAGGTACCGTGATAGTTATGTCGATCTCTTGCACTGAGCCCAATACCGACAGAGGTTCATCGAAATCCTGAGTCCTGCCAACGGCAAGGATTTGTACATCATCTGGCCTGAGATATTTTTTCGCCACTCGGAGAACATCCCCTTTGGTGACCTTTTCAATACTTTCTTTGGTCTTCTGCAAAAAATCCAGGGGATATTCATAATACGCATAGGTCATCAACCTTCCGACAATTTCACCCTTCGTATCGAAATTGAATACAAATGAATTCAGATAGCTGTCTCTTGCCAGAGCCAGCTCTTGGTCGTTAACCTCACTTTCAGTCATCTTTCTGACCTCTTCGGTCATAGCTCGAATGGCCTTTACGGTAGCTTCGGATTTGGTCTGGCAACCAACGTAGAATAGGCCGGGAAAGTCATAATTGGCCGAATAGATTCCATAAACGGAATATGCCAGTCCCTCACGCGACCGTACGTTTTTAAAAAGACGGCTGGTAAATCCGCTGCCGAGAATGCGATTCATCAGAATTAACGCAAAATAATCAGGATTGTTCCTCATACCACCGATATGTCCGAGATAGATGTTCGACTGGTTTACATCTTCTTTACGAATCATATTCACTGTTTGTGGGAATTCATATTTTACCGACGGGACCTTCGGAAAATCCACATCGACATTTTCCCACCCTTCGAAAGCTTTTTCGATTTTCCTTATCATCCGGCCGGTATCGAAATCACCCCAAATCCCAAGCATCATATTGTTTGGGCCAAAGAACTTTTTGTGAAAAGCAACCAGGTCATCCCGGCTGATGCTGCCGATTGTGGCATACTCGGTATGCCTGGCGTAAACACTGTCAGGGCCATAGATGAGTTTCTCAAATTCCCGTGCGGCTATTTGCCCGACATTGTCATTACGGCGGGCAATAGAGCTTTGATGCTGAATCTTTGCGAGCATGATTTTATCTTCGCGAAAAGCGGGATTCATCAGGACATTGGCCAGGATGTCCAGCCCAACATCGATATCCTCTTTCAGCACAGAAACAAAGGCCGAACCGGAATTCAGACCGATGCCGGTTTCCACGGAAGCAGCTATAAGCTCCAACTGTTCGTCAATCTCATCACCAGTCCTGCTGATTGTCCCGCCCGTGCGCATGACCGAACCGGTGATAGAGGCCAAGCCAATTTTGTCGGGGGGCTCATAAATAGAACCCACTCGAATCCGAGCAGAGACACTGATTAGCGGCAGCTCATGGTCTTCGAGAAGAAACAGCTTCATTCCATTTGCGAGGGTAACCTGTTGAACCTCGGGGACTTGAATGTCACCCAGTTTAGAATATTTCAACTGTTTGTAATGAAGGGGGGAGTTTTGCGTACAGCTTGTGACTGCAAAGCACAACACAAGAATTCCAACAATAACGTTTCTCCCGTGGGACGATTTATAAGCTCTCATTTCGATTCTCCTGGTACAAATCACTTTTCAGTAATGGTTGTATCGATAATACCCGTTGTCTGGTTTTTGGTAGTAAAATATTGATTGGCGACCCGCTGGATATCCTCAGCCGTAACTTTATCGATATCCTCGAGCTGCTTAAAGAGATTTCTCCAATCTCCTGTAACAACATCGTAGAAAGTCAACTGTGAAGCAAGCCCGGAATTGGAATCAAGCTGCCTTATGAGGCTTGCCCGTGTGCGTGTTTTCGCCTTGTCGAGTTCCTGGGGTAATACGGATTCTGTTTTCAGCTTGTCGATTTCAGCGTAGATGGCCTCTTCACATTCCTGATTCGTATGATCCCTGGCCGGTACTGCATAAAACAAAAACAAACTCGGATATTTGTCCCCGGGCATGCCGGGAAATCCCGATGCGGCAACAGCAACCTTTTTTTCTTTGACAAGACTTTCGTATAACCGTGACGTACGTCCAATACCTACTATTTCCGTGATAGCATCAAAGACCGCATTATCAGAATGGTTAATATTCGGCTTATGATAACCAATGAGCACAAAAGGCTGGGCAGGGTCCTGTACAATTACGCGGCGCTGCCCGAGTTGCGGAGGTTCGACTGTTTCGACCGGGTCCGGCTTTGGGCTGCTGGGAATTCGAGTAAAATATTTTTCCGCCAGATCCTTAATTTGCTGCGGATTCACATCCCCGACTATCGCAACGGTCAGATTGCTCGGCAAATAATACTTTTCGAAAAACATCTCGGCTTCGGAACGCGTGAGCGTCTCCAAGTCACTCATATGCCCCACTATCGGTTCACCGTAAGGATGGGCTTTGTAAGCGACGGCTAAAAATTCCTCTAACAGGCGTCCGACAGGCTGGCTTTCGGTGCTCATACGCCGCTCCTCCATTACCACGTCTTTTTCTTTGTAGAATTCCCGCAGCACGGGATTGCCGAACCGGTCGGATTCCATAGACATCCAAAGTTCGATTTTATTAGAGGGAAGACTGACTATATACTGTGTAGCATCCTGGCTGGTATAAGCATTGAAGCCCGCGCCGCCTTCCCGGACAAATACCTCCTCAAATTCATCATGGACAAGATATTTTTGTGTTTCTTCCTGAGCTTGCTCCAGTTGTTTCTGCAACTCCTCCAGCTTTTGTTTATCGGCCCTGTCGCCTTTCCTTCGCTCGAGTTTCATCGCCTCAAACGCATGGTCGGCTTGTGCCAAAGCTTTGGCTTCCAACTTATAGTCTGTAGTCCCAACGGTCATGGTTCCCTTAAATGCCATATGCTCCAAGAGATGTGCCATACCGGTGATTCCCTTGACCTCATCAACGGCACCAACATCGGCGTAAGTGTGGAATGAAACCACGGGAGCTTCGTGCCGTTCAAGGACCAAGAATTTCATGCCGTTGTCCAATGTAAATTCCGTCATCCGCTTTTCGAATTTCAACAAATCCTGAGCATCCGCTGCTTTTGGAGCTACAGTGTTCATAACAAAAAGCAGAAGCATCACGCCAATTACAAGGTACCTTGATTTTCGGATTATATGCTTCATTTGAATACTCCTCTGCTATTACATACTTTCGTATTCTTTACCTTAAACACAGAAAAACTGAATGCCCTTGTGACAATATTTTCAATAACAGGTATTGATAGTCAACTCTTTTTTCAAATATTGAAAAAGAACTCATAGAAACGGACAATTCCCCGGACTAATTGTACATAAAGTACGCCGTCGCTTTGCAATCATCACTTACTCCGATTCTTACCCAGTGCGCTGAAAAACCATCCGGAAAAACGTGGTAGTTATATCCTCTCTCACCCGGGACTTTAACCGGTTCGTATGATTTCCATGTTCCATTTCCGAGAAAATCAACCTCTATCCAGAACCATACATCCTGCCTTGAATCATGAGCAAAATGCACGACCTTCTTATCAAAGCCGGTCATCAAAAACGGATCTGATACCGTTGCCGCTTTCACAGGTGTTTGCCACCAGGGCCCGCCCCAGCCGCATGGCTTACCCATCGACCACAAGTCATCAATATTTCCAAACCACAAACCCGACTGAGGCTGACCCTGGTCATGGTCAATCTGATCGGAAGCCATGACAAATAGTCCGCGCCAGCAGCAAAAATCAGGAACGACGCGCAAATGACTGCAAATTGGACGAATCCCCCATATCTGCCCATCATACGCAAAAGGCGGAAGGTCGTAAAACATCCCGTGAATATCCATCAAAAACCGTTCGGTCTGAGCATGACGGATACGCATCCATTCGGTGTTCCATGCATGGTCCCATGAGTGTCCGGCCTTGGGAAGCAGATATCGAAGCCATTTACCCTGAACTAGCACGCGAAGCACAACAGAAGATTTCGTCCAGCCCGTGGCGTAAATCGTATTACCGCCGTAAGAGTCACCGGAGGCGTTGCCGTGGACTTCCACGAAAGGACTGCGCTCGATAATCGTCCATTTTTTACCATCCCACTCGGCCAGTCGACCGGCATCTCTGAGGCCAAGAAACTCTTTTTGGTCGTAAGTATTATTGGCAACAACAACCCGGCCCTGGGCGGTATAAGCGCTTTTGAAATGTTGTTTTGCATTTGTGATTTTCAGCTCCTTAACCAGATTGAACAGGAGCTTTGCCTTAAGGCTATGCACGTCAACCTCCCAGAAGCGTCCTTCCATACCAAGGAAATAGACTTTATTTTCCCGGTCGGTCAAGTGGCAGACAGTGGCGGTCAAACGATAGTTCTTAAGCGCTTCAATTGTTCGGACGTTTCCATTGGCATCGATTGCGTGCGGGCCGATGAACGCCTGCCCTGATGGCCAGTGTGCCATCCGATTTGCAAACGTTCCGGTAATCGAGGCGGGATGCCTCCGCATGGTCATATCTTCACTTATCTCATAAAGACCGAGCCCCTTACCCTTAATGTGCGAAACATACCCAACAGCCCACAGTTTGTCCGCCCAGGGAATCAGTGCTCCAATGCCGGCTTCGGAGTTACTACCCAAACCTGGTGCCATAACCGTCAGATTCGGAAACACCCCGTTTATTTGAATCGGAAGTTGTCCGGCATCAGCATTGTCACCGGAGGGAGTATTCGCATCAAGAGCCTGAGCATGTCCAATCCCACTTCCGAGAGCCACTATCCACAGTACGGTTAAAGCGAACCATACCCAATGCCGGAGATTTGTTGAATTACATATTTCCGAATATTGCAACCTTCCGTATTGTTCCATAATGATTTCCTTCCTCAAAAACCACATAGCACCTGCTTAAATCATTGTTTCCGAATTGGTTACAAACTTGAAAATAAGATATTATGAGCAGCCAACTATGTCAATGATTAATATTCCCAATAAGACAATAGTGCAGGTATTGAATTTGTATCAATGAAATGAATTTAAGCTTAGACAATTACAGAGCTAAATGAACAATGAGTTTCGTTAAAAACGGTTGCTGAATAAGCCAAGTTCTCAATACAGACGTCAGAAGCTATTTTTTTCCTGTGCGCCAACTGTCGCTTTCCGACCTAAACGCCGACAGCTCTCACAATCACAGACGCCAATGTGCTTTAGATGTGAGACTCCGGCTAACTTCTTAGTTTCAATCACCTTCGCTCCCTTAGTCTCCATCTTGCGAAGTGCAAGCTTGGCTTCCCTTTTATTATGTGAGCCTACTGCATCGACTATAACGGTTACTTGTTTGCCTCGCTGCAATAATCCCAGTGCGGTGGCCCCAACAGCACCTTCGAGACTGATACCAATTACAATAAACTCGTTGGCTTTTACTTCACTGAGCAATCTATCAATCCGCGGCTCGACAAAAGGGTCAATGCACCGCTTATGAAGTATGATCTGCTTGTACCTTCGCAGCATATCTCTGGGCAAGTCAGTATTTCCATCGGCCGCAAAACTTATACGGTTATTAAATAACGTGTAACGTATTTTGTTCTGTCCATCAGTACCATCAATACAATAATCGACCTGTGCCTGGCCATTATGATTGGCGTGAACCTCAACGGTCGAAATTATGGGGACATTCCGATATCTTGCCCAGGCCATTACCCTGCGAATATGTGCCAAAACCCTTCTGTGGTTTCCGACGCATGCTTTGCCGCTGGCCAGTAGAAAATCCTTCTGTGTATCAATATCTACTAAAATCTGCTTACGCTTTGCTCTGACCAGTTGTAGAATCATTTTCGGGCCTCCCTATCCTGGCTTCTACGATTCAGTCCTATAATGAATACGTATCAGCCAACAATCAGGTTCACTGATTCTTATCGAACAGTCCGTGCACTCACTTTAATTACAGCAAAATGACAAAAGCAATTTCAATCTTAGCCCAAACGACTGTTATTCTGTATAATACATCTGCCGAATGCTCGTTATCGTTTTTTTTTGTATGTTTTTTAGTTGATTTTACAAATGGCACGTACCCTAAAGGAATATCCTTCTGTCTCATTAAAAACCGAGAGCATAGAGAGCAAAATCGATTTTGTCCGGATTTTCGGACGTACCGGCCCTGTCCATATCGAAATCGGTTCCGGCAAAGGGACCTTCCTGCTTAATCAGGCAAGCTCCAGGCCGGGTGACAATTTCCTCGGTATCGAATGGGCCGGTAAATACTACCGCTACGCAGTTGACCGTATCGGCCGATGGGGCCTGACAAACGTGCGGATAATCCGCACCGATGCCGCTGTTTTTTTGGCCGATTTTATTTCCGAGAATTCCGTAGATTGTTTCCATATTTACTTTCCCGATCCCTGGCCGAAAAAACGTCACCACAAAAGACGTTTCATCTGCCCGGCTAACCTGGAGCATCTAATCCGCCGCTTAAAGAGGGGTGGACAATTAAAAATCGCCACGGACCACTCAGATTATTTCGAAGTGATAAAGACAGTTTTGGCGGCGCGGAACGAGAAACTGCAGGAGATTGATTTTCTGCCCACCGCCGGCGCTGATACCGGCGAATGGGTCGGCACAAACTTCGAACGCAAATACATCAAAGACCAAAGACAAATCTATACTATCGCACTCAGAAAAAATTGATTTTCCTCCGAACCCGACATACCCATGGGGGGTATATTGAGTGTAAAGATACAATGAAAGGGAACAGAAATGAAGAAAAATCCAAGCCATGAGGACAATCTGGTCGCATTAAGGCGAATTGAGGGTCAGGTCCGCGGCGTTCAAAAGATGATAGAAAATCGCAAATACTGTATTGATATCTTACATCAGATATATGCCATCAAAGGCGCCCTCGGCCGTGTAGAGGAAAAAATTTTAGAGAAGCACTTTCAAAACTGCGTAACAAATGCCATAAGAGGACGTTCGGAAAAAGAAAAACAGCAAAAGCTGGATGAAATCCTTAAATTAATCCACCAAACCCGCAGAGGATAAAATATGGTCGCAACAAAGCCAGCTATATTAACACTCTCATTTATTTGGATAAGCATAACCCAAGAGCTTGTTCAGGCCAACGACTTGTATAGAGAAGCTATCATAATGGGCGGCTACTCTGAGAGGGACCAGTGGGTCGGCAAAAAAGGCAAAAGTATAAAGAACTCAGCCGGATTTGAATACTACCGGAAATTTTCAAATGACTATGGTGATTTTCTTACTTTGGATGTTCAAATGCGGACAGCCTATGACTCTACGGAAGATTCACAGGATGCTTTTGGAGTTGAGATTCATAATGCCTGGGCCGAATATAAGTTAGGATTGGGTAAGTCAATCAGGTTTGGACATTTCGACCCGGCTTTTGGCCTTGAGCCGGTTCTGGATACACACGGGACACTGCTTCAAACTCTTGCAGGTAAAAACATAGGCTTTAAAAAGGATTGGGGCTTCTCTTACAAAGGATTGCTCGGAAACTACGATTATGAAGTAGCTTCTCAGATTGGTTCAGGTATGGGTATAAGTAGAAAAGACGGCAGTTTCCTTTTGACAGGTAGAATCGGCACACCGCAAACAAGTGAGTTTCAGTATGGTCTTTCTTTTTTATACGGCCAGACACTCCAAAGCAGCCAATCATGGACGATTCCAGTGCCCGACCTGGTATCCGGTAAAAGTGTAAGGAAAAAAAGAATCGGAATAGATATGCAACGCCCATTAGGGCTTTTCGACTTTAAAGCCGAAGTGGCCGCCGGTAATAATGACGGCAGAACAGTTGCGGGGGGCATGGCCGAACTCGGCTATACTGTTCCAGAACAGCAAAACTTAAAGATTAAAATGCAGACGTTGTACTGGTCAAATGACTGGGACGAAAAAAAAGCCCGGGATTTAACACTTGCATCGGTGATTGAATATACAATTAATTCCTCTACAACGATGCGTTTAGGTTATTTTCATGACGTTTATTCAAGCAGCGATGAAGACAAGTTATTTCTGCTGCAACTGTATTATTTCGGATTGTGAGGCAGGCAAAAATGCACAAACAAGTAAGTATTATAATCTTGATAGTTCTTTCAGGTATTCAAAATGTATATGCCGCTGTGGGATGCACATTAAACAATCCTGACCGTGATATAAAACGCCTCTTTCCAAAGGCAACGAATTACAAAACAGAATTCATAACAATCAAAGAGCACGGCGGGAAGGCATTAATCAAAGAAATCGAAACCAAATTAAAGGACAAGCTCGAGCCGACATACGAATCCATAGGTGTACCATACGCATATTATACCGTCCTGAAGAAAAAAGAGACAATAGGATACGTCCACGGAGTTAATCAAAAGGGAATGTATGGAGGTATACAGCTTATTCTTGCAACAGACCCCAACGGCATGATAATAGACTTCTATTATCAAAAAATATCCTCCCCTGAATCCAAAAAGTTTCGCGATAAGAAATTCACAAAACAGTTTAAAGGTCTGACTCTGGCCGACTTTTACAAACACGATATGACAAAGAAAATCAAAGACCCATGCCAAAACAATGCTAAAGACTACATTGCCACTTTACGGGGAATAAAGAAAAACCTGATTCTTCATGACGAATTCAAATTAAACAACAAATACGACAAAATCTTTTACGAAAATAAAAAGGAGAAAAAAGATGAGCAAGAAAGTGAAAACCAATAATATTTTGTTGGTTCTGTTGACTCTGAATCTGATGCTTGCTCTTTCGGGTTGCGGTGGCAGAAAGGCCAGACCATACGGCCAGAAAATATCAAATCCCAACCTCACCGAGTTAAGTGCAATACTGAGCGACATTGACAGCTTCAACGGCAAAACCGTGACCATTGAGGGTAATATCATACGTGAATGCCCAACCGGATGCTGGTTTGATGTTAAGGACGAGGGGGGAGTTATTCATGTCAATATCAATCCCTCCGGCTTTGCAATTCCACAAAAAGTCGGGAAGACAGTAACTGTTGAAGGAAAGATATCAGTACAAGACAACCGGCCAATACTCGTTGGAAAGGGGGTTGAGATAAGATGAATATTTTATCGATAGCATACAAAAACCTGAAAAGGAAGAGAATTCGAACAGCCCTTACGATTGGCGGTGTTGCTATCGCTGTCGCTGTACTGGTGAGTCTGATAGGTTTTGACAGGGGGTACCAGAAGTCTTTGACGAGCAACATCGACAAGATGGGATATCAACTGCTGATTACTGCAAAAGGATGCCCTTATGAGGCGGCAACAATGATGCTGAAAGGCGGCGGTGGACTTAGGTATATGGAGCAGGATGTTTACGAGAAGATACAGCGCGACAGTCGCATCGACAAAATAACACCCCAACTGGTCTCGACAGTCTTTGACCCTGACAGACAAGAAGGTCAGGGCGGCTTTACTATGTATATGGGTATTACTGATTCGTATCTTAAGCTTAAGCCCTGGTCAAAATTCAAATCCGGCGAGTGGTTTTCCAGCGAAACAGCAGAGGAAGTAATAATGGGCTACGAAGCCGCAGAAGTCGAACAACGTCTGGTAGGAGATAAGATATTTATCCCAAATATTAACAAAGTCCTGACCGTTGTCGGAATTTTTTCCAGAGCAGGGACACAGGACGACGGGATTATTTTCCTACCTTTAAAGACGGCACAACAAATCTTTTCCCTGCCGAACAAATTAACCGGCGTTGGCATCAAACTTAAGGACATCGCCCAGATTGGTCCGTTCGAGGAAGATATGTACAACGAACCCGGCATACAAATCATCAGCCTGGCACAGGTCAGAGGCACAATTCTCAATCTCGTATCATCCGCTAAGGTCATGGCGAATTCAGTTGCTATTATCGCAATCTTTATAGCGGTCATTGGTGTAATTAATACCATATTGATGTCGGTATTCGAACGGACACAGGAAATAGGTGTTATCAAGGCAATAGGCGCTTCCAGGATGGACATTTTCAGATTGATATGGAGCGAAACAATCCTTGTCTGTACCCTCGGAGGTATTTTAGGCAACATTCTTGCATTGTTAGGCAGCGGTACTGTAGAGCATATCATAAAGAAAATTTTACCTTACGCCCCAAGCGGCCGACTGGTATTTATCAGCCCGAGTCTTTTAGCCGGGGCTTTCTTAGGTGCAATAATATTAGGTGTAATTTCAGGATTTTATCCGGCCTGGAGGGCATCATCAATGCGCCCCGTAGAGGCAATTCGACGAGGAGAATAGACAATGTCAGAAACAATCGTCAAAGCGGAAAACTTAACGAAGACATACAAGCTCTTCGCAGAAGAAATTGTGGCGGTTAACGCTGTCGATTTGGAAATAAATTCGGGTGAATTTGTTTCAATAATGGGGCCTTCCGGCTCAGGAAAAACGACTCTCCTGGATATGATAGGCTGTCTGGATAAAATTACCAACGGTCGGCTCCAGATCCTGGACCATGACATATCCAACCTTAAGGAAAGTCAGTTAGTAAAAATCAGGCGCGGAAATATCGGTTTTATATTTCAGGATTTTTCACTCATACCAACCTTGACGGCCCTGGAAAACATCCAGCTTGCTTTGTATTTCGCCGGTGCCCGTCAGAAGACACAAAAGCCAATTAAACTTTTGCAAAAAGTTGGTTTAGGACATCGGATTAACCATTTGCCAAAACAAATGTCCGGGGGAGAGAAACAAAGAGTGGCAATAGCAAGAGCGCTGGCAACCGAGCCGAAGTTTCTGTTAGCAGATGAGCCTACCGGTCATTTAGATACAAAAAACACGCTGGAAATTCTGAATGTTTTCAAGCAGCTCAACGAAGAGGAAAACCTAACTATCATTGTGGCGACACATGACCCAAAACTCGGCTCGCAGAGCAAACGCGTGATACAGCTACAGGACGGAAAAATCTCTTCGCCATCAGAAGAAGCAGCCCTAAGTTCAACATCGACTTGAATCACAATCAAAGAAGCGCTATACCGGAGAATAAGTCGGCATAAACTTCGAACGCAACTATCTCAAAGAGCAAAGGCCGATTTATACCATCGCTATGAAAAAAACATAAATTCCATTTACAAGCGTTACCGCTCCTTGCGAGCAACGAGCCACAAATCAGTATTTTGAGCTGCGCTGCGCTTTTAGCAAGGGTCCATAACTCTTTATCATTCGGTGACGCGGCCCAATGGAACGCCAATAACCGACCCATTTGAGATTTTCACGCACATTAAGATCAACCTCTGCCCAGAAGACGCCTTCTTTGCCGGCACTGCTGGTGAGTATTCTTCCCATCGGGTCAATGACAAGACTATT
Source organism: uncultured Pirellulales bacterium (assembly GCA_964634515.1). Classification (GTDB taxonomy): domain Bacteria; phylum Planctomycetota; class Phycisphaerae; order Sedimentisphaerales; family Anaerobacaceae; genus NIOZ-UU13. The sequence continues at coordinate 20,154 of CAZWME010000007.1, forward strand.
ACCGCTGTACACAGATGGAACCATATAGAGTCCATTATCACGGGCACGAACTCGAAATGTGGACTCACCATCCACCCGGCCAGCCTGGTCAGGCAGTGTATTGCCCCAGGTCGGTGCAAAGATAATCTCCGCGCCCTTGAGGGCAAAAATTTCCGCCGGCTCGGGAAAAAACCAATCGTAACAAATCTGAATCGCCACCTTTCCGAAATCCGTTTCAAAAACAGGGTAGGCGTCACCCGGCCTGATACCATTCTTCCATTCCTCACGAGGCAGGTGAACCTTTCTGTACTTGCCCGCAATCCGCCCCTTACGGTCCATTAGTACGGCGGTATTATAAACAACATCGCCAGCCTGTTCTGTAATACCAGCCACCACCCAAATACGATTCCTCCTCGCAGCATCAGCTAATTTCTCGGAAACCGGTCCCGGTATCGGTTTGGCGCAGTCTTTTACCGTACATCTGGTCCCAACCATAGTAATAGCCTCACCAAGGCATACAACATCCAGTCCGAGCTTACCGGTGGCATCAATCTGTCCGCACCAGAGCTTCAGATTATTTTCCGGTGTACTTTGTCTGGGTCTTAGGTACACGGTCCCAATTTTCACCTTCCGCGGCCCCGGCCGGGCCGTCGGCTGTAAACTCACCTGCTTCCAAATCAACGAACCGTCACCGGGCCATTTAATCTCCAGTGACAACTGTGCGCCATCAGCTCCTTCAGGTGCGACAAGCACGTCTTCAAAACTCGCTATATTTCCTTTAAGCGTCGGCCCTCGCACAAGCATGCCCGCCGGATGAAGCGACTTGCCACTACGGTTCCAGATCAGACGTACCAGTATCGAATAATAAGGATTGGAAATATTACGCAATTGACAAACCGCTTTAATAGCATAAGCCTGTCCACTCTCAATATCCCTGATTTCCTGAATAATTCCTCCGACAGCATATGGGTCCCCCGCCGTTTTAACTAAAAGCCCATCGCCAATACTCTCAAACCGGCATGCCGCCTTGTCCAGCACAGGTTTCCAGACAGACCAACCGTTTGGTAATTGCTCATTGCCGGATGATTTGAATGTCGGATTGGTTACTAATTCCTTCGCCTCAGCGGCCTGAATAGAACGGAAAATAATCCCACCTAAACAAACAACGACAATTACTCTAAAGACAAATCGCTTCCACATTTTCAACTCCTTTGCAAATCCCAAACGCAGGTAAGGAAAACCTCCGGCGTTTTCATTACAAGCCCGGCTTAATAACTCATTTAGATTCACATTTTATATGGTCTTTGTGCCCTATTTATTTCTCCAATCGTGCGATTGTAGTGCGTGTTACACGCTGTACGTAGTTATCCGAATCCTTCACGGCCATCTTAATCTGAGGCAGGACCGGCCGGGCTTTTTCGCCAATCTTATTTAGAGCAATAATCGCATACAGCCGGGCCTTATCCGTTTTATCCTTCAATGCTTCAGCTAAAACAGGCAGTGCCTCTTTCTCCCGGCCCCAGTCGCACATCGCGTGCGCCGCCGCGATACGGACAATTGCTGCGGGATCCTTAAGCGATTTCCCAAAAGCCTTCTTTGCACGCGTGATGTCGGAAGAGCTTTTACAATTATTGTGCAAACCAATCACAGCCCAGTAACGAACAGGGGCGTACTTATGATCCAAGGCCCTGAGATATTTTGGTATTGCTTTCTGGCCCTGGCCATCCAGTTCTTTAATCCCGCTCAGGCTTTCGAGTAAGTCTTGATTGAACTTGTTCCGCCAGTGCCGGGCGTCCTTAGCAGGTGTTTGAGGACGTTGTGATATTGTGATTTTGTCGTCAAATTTGAAGCGGACCTCGCTGCTGTCGGTAAAACCGATGCGACAGGCTTTGGCGTGCAGTACTTTACCCGTCGTAAGCCATAAGGATTTTTTATACAGTTTCCAATCGGTCCGGCCCACTCCGTCACCGGTTATTCTGTAAACTATCGAAGCTCCGGCTGTCGGACAGGCGATTGTAATCCGACGCGCATCCCGGCCCGGCCGCCACTTCGGCGACCAGAAAACAGGTTCCGCCGTCTGTTGGTACTTACCGCCGGGCCGCTTCATTTCGTCAAATTCAGGCTCAGGAATCAATCCGATATCACCGGTCAGGCTCACCCATTTTTTATGGGCTTTGCGCATTCGCTCAAGCACCTTTTTATACTTAGGATCACCGGTGAGATTATTAACCTCATGCGGGTCACTAAGCGTGTCATATAATTCTTCAACCGGTTTGGTTTCCTCGAAATACTGCTTTTGAGGTCCCTTTAGTTTCCCCTCTGCATTGAGACGGCGCATCTCCTGCATTGTCGGCATCTGGTTCATATAGTCGATATCCTGGCCCCGGGTTAAGTGCCACATATAATTGCGAATATATTTATAACGCTTGTCTCGCACCGCTCGGATAAGGTCATATGCTTCATCCATCCTGTCCCTTGCAGCGTAAATATACTCTCGCGGCCCGTCCTTTTGAGAGCCCAGAAAAGCCCTTCCCTGTATGTGCG
>CAZWME010000008.1:0-22392 GCA_964634515.1 uncultured Pirellulales bacterium
TGCTCAGGATTACAAAGAACGCTGCTGGGATATTGCCGATTATTTATTCGAAAACATCGGTTCACAAACCTCAGTAAAAAAGCATAAAGCGAAGCCGGGACGGGGCGATTTTATGGATTATATTGATACCCCATTAAATAATGCCATTTGGCTGTTATCACAATTCGAAAAAATCCGTAAGACAACAGACGAACAAGCACGGTTAGCTTCCATAGATGATGCGCTTAATCGTTGCAATCCCGGGCCGGGTGGTTTTTATGATAATTTGGGAAAATCTATAAACACCCCGCGACTCGGCGATTATCCGGCGTGGGAAGAAGACCCGGGCAGCTTACGATCGCCTCGGATAAGTTTTGGTGCGGGGCTAAAAGGCAGGGAATGGGTCCATACGGTACAAGCGAGAGGATTCGATGGAAGTGCCATACCTTTGGAATGGATGAATCAAATAACCACCCTGTATGAAACACCCTTAAATATCGTCTATGACAATCTGGACTCCCACTCAAGTTATATCTTGAAAGTGGCATACACCGGACGGTTCCAGTCGAAAATTCAGTTGACGGCTGATAATAAATTTCAAATCCATGAAATGATAAAGACCGGAAAGACACCTGTTAACAAATTCCTTATTCCGAAAGAGGCAACCATTGACGGCAAATTAAAACTGACATGGACGTGCTCAGAAGGCGAAAGGGGCGCTCAAGTGGCAGAGATATGGCTGATACCCGTAAAAAAATAAGCCCAATCCACAATTATTTGAAAATTTAATCCTTTATATTTTTTATTACAAGAACCTAATCAGATATATTTTCAAAGCTCCCAACCTTTCCTGTACTGCCGTGTTATATATTTATTTGCTCTCTCGAAGTTGGTTATTTTCATGCTTGCACTATCATAATCGACTTTTCTTCCCGCCCTTAATGCAACGGCGCCGAGGTTGATAGTTTCAGTAACAGGACCTGCAAACAGGAAGCTGCCGGGTGATTCTTCATTATTTTTAATGGAACTTACCCATGTGTTCGACCTTCTTGACCGGCCTTCTTCCTGAATCTCTTTTTCGCCGGCATAAGACCGCATTTTCTTTTCCGGGATAATCTGCGGATTTTCACCATGGAAACTCGCCAGAATTTTACCTTTATCACCGACAAACATCATGCCCTCGCCTGGTATTGATTTATTATCGGTCTCAAGTTCTTCCGGAGGAAATGGTTTCATGCCTCCATCGTACCAAAAGAGATCAAAAGCAGGCAAAAACTTCTGCTTTGGGAACTTGAATCTGATCATGCAGGAATAAGGGAAGGCCACATCATTGTTCACCGCCTGGCTGACTTGGTTTACAATAGTCTTGGTAGTTGTTCCATAGGCTTCAGCACTGGTCGGCGGAGTTTCTATACCAAGAGTACGGAATAAGGGAAACAGGCTGTAATGTCCCATATCTGCGATACTGCCACCGCCGAAATCATACCAGCCGCGAAAAACATTATGTGTATAATTTGGGTGATAAGAACGATCCGGCACAGGCCCCAGCCACAGGTTCCAATTAAATCCCTTGGGTATTGGAGGCGTGTCCGTAGGATTTGACGTCCATTGCGGCCACACGGGTCTGTGCGACCAGTTATGTATTTCCCTGAGTTTGCCAATAACACCTTCCCTGATCCACTTTCTAGTCAGTTTATTTCCACGTCTATTGCTCCAGGCCAGAAGGTGCGTTTTGACTCTTGTCCGCCTGGCCGTTTCAATGGTTAACCTTCCTTCCGACACCCTGTTCGCAATCGGTTTATGGGTCACGACGTGCTTTCCTTTTTTCATCGCGGCAATAGCTACCGTCGCATGAAGATGGTCCGGCGTCATAATTTTTATGGCGTCCAGGTCTTTTTCCTTTTCGAGCAGTTCACGGAAATCCTCATAAGAATTACATCCGGAGTATTTCCCTGAAGGCATGTTTTTAGCGTAATACTTATCCACGTACTCCCGGCCTATGTCACGTCCGCCGGGAATACCCTTATACCCGGCACCCCAGGTCTGGTCATTCAACGTGTCCCGGATACCGTTTCGTATGCCATTCGGCGACCAATCAATATAATTAGTAGTAAATTTATTCGGATCGCATACGGCTACTATCTGTACGTCCGGATTTTCAAGCATACCCGGCATTTCGCGAAGGCCCTGCGTGCCGCATCCGATATTGGCAACGGTCACCTTATCACTCGGAGCTACATAACTGCGGCCTCCCAATACGTGCCGGGGGACAACTGCAAAAGCTATTGATGAAACAGCGGCAGAGCCCAGCAATTCACGACGGTTCATGTTTTTTTTAGATTTCATTTTAAATCTGTGCCTCCTGAAAATTTCCCCCTCGTTTATCCACATGGATTGATAGAAATTTCACAATCAATTTAGAGCAAAATATTTTTCAATTGTCAAGGATAATCAATATTAAGATTAACAGCAAAGGGCAACCTGATAAGTTTGTTTTAACCTAATCGTAATACAAGGGCAACTTTTATTATCCATCCTAAATATAGGGTCTTTAGTCCCACAGGGCATTTATGCGCCTAACGGTTTCATCGACCAGCACCTGGCCGCCCCGGGGCCCAACTACGAATTTCTCGGCGCTATATCCGCCTCCTTTAATTGCTTTTTCTGTCGGCAAGTAGCCGCTGTGCTGACATGACAGTTGCACCAGGAAAGTCATAGCAGCACGGCTTCGTGCTTCGATGCGAATACCATAATCGAGATAAAGCTCGAATGGATTCGTAGCCAGTGCAATATCACCCAACCGTAAAACATGGAACTCAATCGGTAGTACAGAATCTGTTTCATAGAAAGGTATAGACGGAGGTTTGTGGGCGGGAAGGTCAATTCGCACAACCACGTGTTTGAGAATAGTTTTTGTTTGAATTTCCTTTTTCGCACAGGTAAGCCCTTCCTCAACTGCGTTGGCTATCCGGCGTGCGATTTCCTGCCGCCACGACAGCCCCCTGCTTTGCCGCATTTTGTCTTCTGCCTGCTTGCGGAACATTCGATGGGGAGAGATATCACCTGCGGCGGAACATTGAGCAAGGATGTTCAGATTATCACTGAGGCGATTGCGAATCTCTTTTCTTGTATCGTGCCAAAAGTCTGCGGAGATAACACTCAGACCTTCCGTCTCCTGAGAAGGACAAGCAAGATTTATCACAATACCTGTAAGTTTTCGATCCTGCCCCCAAAAGAAAAGCATCTCTACCCCATGGTCCTCGTAACCCTCGATATGAGAAAAATTATCCCGCTGTGTCGAGCCATACATGACGGATGATCCATCAAAGTAGTGTGCCCGCCGGTTCAGACCAACCACGGCATGCCCTAATGCCCAGCTCATTGAGCCCGGCTGCCGGCTCCGCCAGGCCTCTACGACTGCCTTTGCAATGCGCTCCAGAAAAAATGTCGCATACTCAGAGGCCTTCATGACCCCTTCGTCCCGGCTGACATCATACAGACCTTTGAAGGCCCCATCAATAAAACCCGGTGCGGTATGCGTATGAGTTGCATTCATGAACAGCTTATCCACATCGAAATCAGGTAATTTAGGTTTTACCAGCTTTCTTAGTCTTGTCTGTATTGATTTTCTGATAAAGAGTATATCACAGGAAATCATTATGGCCTGCTCTTTCCCGCCGTTATGTCCCCGCGTTTCCAGGGCCAAAACAGTTGCAGTAAGAGGATCGCGCACCGACTTAGATATCCGCTTGCTCAACTGCCCCACCAACGCAACGGGCCGGTCTGGTGTAATGTCACTACTTGCCCATCCAACGTAAAGAGGCGTCTCGGCTGTGTGTTTCTCCGAAGCAGCAGCTACTCGTTGAGCTGCCTCTGCTGTTGACTCGCCTACTATATTCAGGCAGACAAACGCAGAGATAGTATAAAAGAACATAAGCATTCTAATGACCGTTTTGCCAATCATGGCTTTTCCTTTCCAGTTTATTCGGAGAAGTTTTCCAGCGCACCAATCGCTGACTTTTGGTCTCTAAGCTTTGGGCCGGACATACTGCGGTATTTTGAGTGTTTCACCGTCCCTGAGCGCAGACTGATGAGCAACAATACCCGGAACAGTCATCGCAAGCGCCTCATAGACGTTCACCATTGGTTCTCTATTTTCGAGAATCGAGGTTATGAACTCATTTGCCAAAAGTCCGTGTGAGCCGCCGTGTCCGCCGGCAGGCATCCCGGGCGGAAGCGGCGGACGAGTGATATCCGGAAGCTTCTTGGCAATGCCGTGATATTCTGTGCCGTCCATCCATCCCCGCTCACCAAAGACACGGCCCCTTTCTACAACGAGGCTTTGGATACCTTTACACATAAGCATTCGAGATGAGCCGCCTTCGCTGGTTTTAAATAGAGCGACCTCGTCCGTGAACCGATTGTCGTACTTGTTGGCCCCGGGCCGATAGGCCGAAAATCCCGCATTGGAGCCTATACAGGATACAGAGGTGAATCGCTTACCCGTTACACCCACATAGTAAGCCGTGGAGTGTGTGGGGTACCATAGAGGCGGCATGCCAATCCTCCAGCCTTTGAACGAATCGATCGGCGTTGCATGGAAGTGATAATACTCGCCTTCCGAATAGACAAGCCGGCCAAACCCTCCCGCCTCGTAGATTTTGCGCATGCCATAACAGTCGGCCCGGAAGCAGCTCGTCTCAGCCATCATATATTTCAAGCCCGTCCTCTGTACCACCTCCACAAGCTGTTCGGCTTGTTCGATAGATCCAAAAACCGCCGGCACAGCGGTCATCACATGCTTACCGTGCTTGAGCACCTCGATACAGTGTCGCATATGATTCGGGGCATCGGTCGCAACGAACACTGCCTCTATCCCGGGGTCCTTCACCAACACTTCTAAAGATTTGTAAGACTTATCACACCGGCACGCTCTCATCAGCCCTTGCCGCCGCTCGGGAATTAAATCGCTGACTGCAACAACCTTGACATTAGGGTGGTCCTGAAAACCAAAGGCCGCACCAAAACGACATACGCCATATCCGACGATTCCGACACGTACCTTTCGTTCGGAGACAGGTTCCCATTTTTTTTGCTGGTGCTGCTGGGCACTCACCTTCGGCACAGCAAGACCGCCGGCCATAATTGAAGCCAATGAGACCTTACCAAGCTTCCCGAGAAATTCACGTCGATAAATAGGATTGCTTGACATAAAATGACCTCCTTCATTTAAGTAAACTTGAACTCTTATACAGCCTGTGGATGGTCGTCTCTAATATCCGGCAGATCGGCGGCCATCGCATTTGACTCAACCTGTTCAACCGTTTTACAGCCCGGTATCACACAGGTTACAGCCGGGTGTCGCAAACACCATGCGAGGGCCCATTGAGCCATAAGGGTACCCTGTGGAACTTCGCTCTTTACTCTTGCAACCTCTTCTATAAATTTAGCTATTTCATTATCCTGCCGGATGCTCCGTACATCACTCTCTGTAAACTTCGCGTTTTTGTTATACTTACCGCTGAGAAATCCACTCGCCAGGGGAACCCTTGCCAGCACGCCCAGGTTCTGCCGGATACAGGATTCAAAAGTCGGTCCCTCTGGTTTTCGCTCGATCCGGTTATATACGACCTGGACTGCTTCTGCTCCCACTTCAGATGACTTATCGACCTGATAAGTATTTTCAAGTTTGCTGCTAATCGATATACCCAGATGCCGAACCTTGCCGGCCTTCACCTGCTTTTGCAGCATTTCCCATAATCCGTGCACATCGAACATCTCATCGGTCCCGCTATGAAACTGGTAAAGATCGATATAGTCGGTCTTCAGCGACCTTAATGACTGCTCAAGCTGCTCTTGAACCTGCGCCGGCTCAAATAAGTTGTCACGCTCGAAATTCGGCTTGAATTTGTGCCCGAACTTGGTAGCGATAATCCACTTTTCCCTCTGACCTTTGACGGCCTGGCCAACCAGCTTTTCCGACAGGTGATCACCGTAGCACTCCGCCGTATCAATCAGGTTAACGCCCAGATCAGAGGCTTTCTCAAGCATCGCATCGACCTCGGTCTGTTCGAACATCTTGCCCCATTCCCCTCCGAACTGCCACGTTCCGATACCAATGACCGACACGCGAATATCCGTTTTCCCCAAACGTCGATATTTCATTAGTTTAACTCCATCCTGTTTTCAAGCGAGCTATTCCATCAGTAACCATAGTACTACATAGAAAGATTCTGAGCAAGAAACTCTGCTACCCGTTGACGAGTCTGCTCGATAGTGCGTGTCTTCCGCGACATCTTCTTTAGGAAATCCCGGCAAGCACTGACATAATCCGGTTCTACCACATAGTTATTTATTTGTGGAACAATCTTTTTGTTATTGCCCGCGTCAAATACCAATACATGGCCGGTCAAACCGTCACTTGAGTAAACTTTTTCAATGCGTCGACGGATTTTAAGATAAGAATCCTCGATGCGCAGAAATATGAGCAGCTCAAACCTGTTAAAATGTTCTTTTCGGACACCATTATCACCGCATACCTGATCTTTTGCTTCATTCAGGTCGTCCGCGTGCAGATTCGTCGCCAGCATATGTCCGTTTTCAGACAACCTGCAATAAGCTCTCAACGCATCCGACCACAAATACGCAAAATACGACCCGGAGCCGATTTCATGACATATATAACAAGCTCGTGATGACGCTGCTGCCTTCGATGCCTTATACACTGCTTCCGGTGTTGCTGCAATTAGCGGGACATCGGCCGGCACAAAATTCAGCAAGGCGCACATAACCGTCGTCTTTCCTGCTCCCCCCGGGACCGAACCAACCATAAAAGACGAACCCCTGCCAATACGCGCCATTAAATAAGCTGACAAATCCAGGTCCAAAGTTTTTGCCGCAAGTAAATCAAAGACAGACAACATCCGCCCCCCTCGTTGATTGCAGCGGTTCAATTCTTCACAGTGTCTTGTAATTGCGTCATTCATTATATCTTCAGTAACTGTTAACTCGCACCTTTTCGTATTTTAGATTTTCTTTCCGAACAGGCTCTCTTTTCTCAGCCGGATAACCGAGGGCGATTATTGATTCGACCTTCACACCGCTGGGAATATTCAGCAATTTTCTGATATAGTCTTCCGAAGTCATATGGTCATCAAACTTCCTTTTCCTGATTTGTATCCAACAACTGCCCAGGCCAATCGATTGAGCAACCATCTGGACGAGAATGGACGCTATGGAGCAATCCTCAACCCATACATCGCTTTTATTCTCGTCGGCACAAACAACAACGCCAAGTGCGGCATCCTTTAGGAAGTCGGCACCATGCGGCTTGCAACGAGCCAGTTGCTGAAGAAGCTCCCGATCGTCCACAAAAATAAATTCCCACGGGTCAAAACTTCTCGAAGAAGGTGATCTTAAAACAGCCTCCTTCAGTATTTCAATCTTCTCCGGCTCGATAAACTTGTCAGCGTACTTTCTGATACTTCTTCTTTTTCTAAGTAATTCAATCATATCTTTCCTTTGCGAAAACCACCGTCACCATTATAAAAGCGATTCTATATAATTAAAAAGCTGCTTATTTAAGGCAGGAATTACTATTGTTTTTTTCTACTAAAAAAGCAAAATCGGAACTACTTTTCACTCATGCAGAGCAGGTTACCATCTTCCATTGAAATGTAAAGTCGTCCATAAGCCGCAGCCATTCCATCAAAGACTGGCGTTGAATCGAGCTGGTACCGCGCCAACTCGCTACCGTCAGAGGCCGAGATGGCCATGAGCACCGCTCCACTGCTCTTATTAAAACCCTTCTGCCTATCACTTGTGTCCATACGTGGCCCGGCGACAAACAGTACCTTGTCCGCCAAAATCATCGCACGGATATGTATCTTCAAAGATTTTGTCCACTTGGCTTTTCCATCATCCCGCTTAACAGCGAACAGCCGGTATGCTCCGTCCTGCAGTTGGTTCGACCAGTGGACTTGTCTGCGTCCGTATCCGTAAATCATCGACTCGTCAAAAACAAGTAACCTGCCGAAGATGAGATTCCTGTCGCGCCCGCTGCAACCGGTCGAGATGGAACAGCGTTTGCCGAATATCCAATAAGAGCGGTGAGGCCACGAGTCATCCAGAAAATCGGTCAGAGTAAACAAGTGTGTTTTTCCCTCCGTTAAAATGGCGCCGGTTTTATCGAAAACCATGTCACGCAAGTAGATACAGCTTTCATCGCCCGTTAAAATATCCGCACGAGCACCCGGCATGGATGATGGGGCAAATTGCGCAGGCTGTTTTCCGGTTTCAGGGTCGGGACTGTAAATCGGTGTTCTTAATAATATCTTGCCGGTCTCTGGTTCGAGCCCATAGAGGTCGATCCCGCCATCCAGATAAGATGATCTGCCCGCCGTGGAATACACCACTCCATCGCGAACAAGCACGCTTCCGTGTACCGGCGACGCAGATTCGAGCTGACCGCAGGCCGAGATGCGCCGCCCATCGCGAGCTATTCGCAGGCGCCAATCCAGTTCGCCATCCGACGCCCGCAGGCTGTACACGTATCCGTCGCGAGAGCCGAAGATCACACGGCCCTGGTATAGGGTAGGTGGTGAATCTACGCGTGCGCCTGCTGTGAAGTACCACATAGGTTGGCCCGAATCAGCGTCAATCGCACAGATCCCGTGCTCATCTACAGAGGCCATGAACACCTTACCCTCGGCAACGATAGGAGCGGTAAGCTTGCGGCCGACTTTCATCTGCCATTTGCGGCGCAGCACAGATGGAACCGTGACCGGTGTAGAACCGCTTCGCTGGACATCGAAGCGATAGGTAGGCCAGTCCGAATTATTGTCGATTGATGATTGACTATTGACGATTTTGTCATAAGCACCGCCACGCTCAACACGGCCCTCTTCGGATTTCCTAAACATAAATTCTGATTTTCTTTCGGGCGTGAGGGCATGAAAGCCGGACAGCTTGACTCCCACATAGCATGCACAAGGGTGAGGCGGAGTGTAGAGCAGCCCGTTGCACGGCATGACGCCATACTTGCAGACACCTCGGGCCCAGCTATGCCAAAGAACATCGCCAGACTTGAGATCGATGAACTCGGTGCCTCTCCTGCCTCCGAGGATGTAGCGGTCGGTGGCCTTGTTCGAGTAGCATCGATGATGGTGACTTGGGTTCTCAGGCTCGACGTGCATAAGTATCTCGCCGGTAGCCAGATTTCGCTGCGTTGCAAAGTATGGGCCCCACGAAGGTCCCCTCTTTGTCGGAAATGGCTTGAAGCCGCCCACCCAGAGCGACCCGCCGGCAACGAACAAGTCTCGAATTTCAGTGAGTGAGGCAGCCCTAGTCCACCGAGTCTTCCCGGTCTGTGCCGACAAGGCCGTTACGGTCTTGCCATCGGCGCAGAAAATGCTGTCATTGCTCACCATACGCATAGGAACAGAGGATTCTGACCAAAGCTTTCGTCCTGTTCCAAGGTCGAGGCAAACAACATTTCTCCTGTTTTGATAGAACACACGGTCACCATCAGCGCAGAGACTGAGCGTCCTCAGCCCGGAGACGTTCGCACCATCCTTCTTCCAGAGCAAGCGCCCGGTATCGGCATCGAGAGCAAGAACCGATTTCGCACCCTTAGCTTCGGTCGCACGAAGGCGTCTGACCAGCGGTTCGGCGGTCTCTCTTTTATCCAGAGGGGACTTCTTCTTGACAAGCTGCACCCATTTCGCCAGTTCGGCCACTCGCTCATCAGTAACGCTGCGAACGACAAGAAGTAATGTACCTTTGTGGAGAACTATTTCCTCGGTACCGAGTGTGTTCTCATAAACTTTCAGAACCTCTCCGGTAGCCGCATCAACAGCAGTCAGCGGCGCATGAAGGCCAGGGGTAACATAGACACGGTTACCAACGGCCACCAGCTTCCTCTGAAGCTGACGTGGAGTTTGGCCCCAGTTAACGATATGAGGAAACCACGTGCCGATCGGCTTCTTCCAGAGCTGGATTCCGTTGAAAGCATCGCGAGCTTCGAGATACCATTGCGGCCTCTGTCGGATAGATGCAACGGGAGCCTCGTCCGCGATATAAAATATCCGTCCTCCTGTTGAGACCAGGGCATAAATACTCGGAATATGTTCATGACTCCGCGTATGCCGAGGTTCCGCGACCCACTGGACGTGGCGAGGCGGCCCGACCACCTCATCATGGGCCACTGGATTTCCGCTCGCATCGTGGAGATAGTGTGTCCATTCGTCAATGTTTTTTGGCCGCAGCTTAATGATTTTGTTCCAGCGGCCATTTTTCTTTGTGTACAATGTGCCGCCTGGTGCCAGCACACGCACAAGCTCAACCTCCGGGACGTCACCGGTATCTTCAATCACAACGAGGTTAACGAGGTTGTCCACATACGGCAGCCGCTTCCCATCGAAGATGTCAACCGATACCGGGCCGTAAATTCCCAGTTTCCGGATGTGCTCTCTCGCTGTTCGCACTGACTGAGCGTCGGTGTCCAGCCCGTGGACAAGATAGCCCCGTAAGGGGTCCCTTGCGGGACTGTCACCCGCATGTAACGCCGCCGTGAGCTTTCCGTCGCCACAACCAACGTGAACGATTAAACCGCCTTTAATGTTAGTGGCATCCAGAATCCGCCTGGCCTGCTCAGAAACCATTGGCTGAGCTGTGGCAACCGAGACTATGCACGACAGACAAAAAAGAAATACAGGTTTTATAAAGAACAAGCACTTTGTCTTCATAGCCGCTTCTCCTTCTTAATTGCAATGTTTCATTAACAATTTAAGCAACATTGTAACAAATACATATACCCGGAACAACCAGCCCGGCAGAATTACAGTAATTCTGTCAAGTTTCAACTAAATCAGCAAGGAAAGTTTAGGAGAATTACCGGCTTTAAGAACGATTCAATTGCACAAATTCATCTCCTACATTATAATCCAAGGAACATTATCTCTTGCACAGAAAGGCTTTCGATGTGACTGCATATAGTTCTCAGAATACCTTTAGATTGATTTGGTTGCTTGTTGCGATTTGCTTCACACCGGCTGTTATATCTTTCGGTGGACAAACGCCGGTTGAAAGAGGATTGGCGGCTCAGTATGCCGGTGACAAAGAAATTGAAAAAGATTCAAACGTTATCCTCTTTACTGATTTCGAGTCCGACCAGTGGCACAAATACTTCTCAGGCGGTAAGCGAAAGACCGTCCGTGTCGTAAACGAGGACAAAGAGCGGAGCTTTGAGCCTCTGCAAAACAAGGCATTACAAATCGAAGTGCTTAAGGGTGACCACTACGGCGCAAGCATCGAATACAATTTCAAGGAAAAAACGGGTGGCGAGCCGGAAGAGATATATTTTCGGTACTATCTTCGCTTCGGGAACGATTGGAATCCTCGAAGGGGCGGCAAGCTGCCCGGTATCGGCGGCACTTATAATAGAGCCGGCTGGGGCGGCAGGCCAAGCAATGGCCGAAATGGATGGTCGGCACGAGGCCAGTTCAAGGGGCAAAAAGAAGGAAAGACGCCAACAGGTTTCTATTGCTATCACGCTGACATGCGGGGCAGATATGGAAGTGCCTGGATTTGGCAGAAGGATAAACTGGGATATCTTGAGAACAATCGATGGTACTGTATCGAACAATACGTGAAGATGAACACGCCGGGAAAGAACGACGGCATCCTTCGCGGCTGGATAGATGGAAGACTGGCATTCGAGAAAAGTGATGTACGCATGCGCGACGTGCCCGAGTTGAAGATAGAGCGTATCTGGATAAACATCTACCACGGCGGTACGTGGACATCAGACAGTGACGATCATCTCTTTATCGACAATGTTGTGATAGCCAAGCGATACATCGGCCCGATGTTACCTTTGACAAACCGCAAGTAGCCGGTGTTCTTATAAAGCAAAGCTCCTTTTGCACTTTGAAAGATACATAGCATGGATATCAAAATAAAAAAGAGATTCTTAAGGCTCTGGGAGAAATATTTCAACGGAACAGAGCTTCCGATAGTTTTTTACTACACAAATGAACCGACAGGAGTGCAAATCGTAAAGCCTTCTCAGGGACATCGCTGTATGATGGCCGATCTTATAAAGGTAAGGGCCGGGGAGTCTATTTTTTTCGGGTCGGACTCATTTGGTTGTTTCGGGGGCAAGAGATATCTGGGATTTGGCCAGGAAGTTATGCCGAATTTCGAATATTTTCTTTCTTATGGTATTCCAGACAAGCTCGAAGGCGAGCGTTATAAGAAAACACCTGAGCTGGTTAAGGAGATTATGAAAAAATCGCCAAAATTCGATGCGCCGGGCAGATTCATTGTCTTCAAAAGATGGGATATGCTCGAAGGGATGGATGAGCCTGAGGTGGTTATCTTTTTTGCCCGCCCGGATGTGCTTTCAGGCCTTTTTACTTTGGCCAACTATGACGCTGGTGAGCTGAACGCAGTATTTTCACCTTTTTCCGCCGGATGCGGTTCTATTGTTCAATATCCCTATCTTGAAAAAGAAACCGATTATCCAAAAGCCGTGATAGGAATGTTCGATATTTCGGCACGCCCGTTTATACCTGAGAATGTTCTGAGCTTTTCTGCACCGATGAACAAATTTTCTGTAATGATCGAGAATATGGAAGAGAGTTTTCTGATAACAGGCTCCTGGGACAAGATTCAAAAGAGGATAAAAAAAGTAAAAGAATAGCTTAAATATTCAGGAGATGAGTCACAAATGGACAATCACAGACGAATCGTAATGGCGATAGTCTTGACTTTTCTCAGCAATTCAGTTTTGCTCGCGGCACCTAAACAGGACCAAGCCATTCCACAGCAGCGTTCTATGAGATATACATCACGGCCAAAAGAGGATGCCGGAATATGGCAAAAGGATGTAAGGGCCAAACTATTTCAACTGCTCAAAATGGATAATTTACTCCAGAGAAGAAGCTCAATTCCTTTCGGCGCGAAGGAACTCTCTCGTGCAGACAGAGGGACATACCACATCATGGAAGTTGAAATAAATTCCACATTGAACAGACGCATCCGAGTTGTTGTTATCATACCAAGTTCAAAAACCAGGCCTGTTCCGGCAGTCGTTTGCATAGGAGGACATGGGAGTGACCTCTATAGCCCATATGACCCCAAAACCATCGCTGGGCAAGACCCAAGAAAAAAATCAGACAGTATATATAAGGAATTTGGCTCTGTTCTTGCCGAAATGGGATATGTAACAATTTCAACGACTGTGAGCCAGCACAAAGTTTACGAAAAAGGCCGGTTACTCATGGCCGAACGCCTCTGGGATTTGATTCGATGTGTAGATTACCTGCAATCCATACCGGAAGTGGACAATCGCAGAATCGGCTGCGGCGGTCTGTCACTGGGTGGTGAAATGGCAATGTGGCTGGGAGCTATGGATGAAAGAATTGCCGCCACTGTAAGTGCCGGTTTTCTAACCACGATGGACCAGATGGAGCAGAATCACTGCATGTGCTGGAAATTCAAAGGGCTTAGAGAACAGGTTGACTTTGCTGATGTCTATTCTCTTATCGCACCCAGACCTCTGCAATGTCAGAACGGTTTGCTTGAGCCGGCCAGTCAGTTCTATGTCCCTTTAGCCCGCCGGGCTATGAAAGAAATCAGAATGATTTATAAAGATTTGGACAGGCCTGAAAATGTAATCCTGGATGTCCACGGAGAGGGACATGTCATAGACTTGCCGGGTTTGATATATTTCTTTGAGAAACATCTATACGAAAACCGATGGAAACAGAAAATTTATGATACGAGATCGAAAGGGTAAAATTATGTTCAACTCGAAAGATAACTCCACAAAGGACTCACAAACCAGCATCCTGCCGCCGGGACATAATTGTCTGACTCGCCGAAGCGCCATCAAAGCTGTGTTGGCTTCTGCAGGCGCAGTTGCTTTTGCGAGCGATGCCCGGGCAAAAAAGACAAAACGAAGGCCTGATCCGCGAAAGGGCTCTCCCAAACGTTATTCTATGAAGAAATCAATCAACCAGTGGGCCTTTCCTTACCCCCAGCAAATGAATTTAAAGGAGTGCCTGCAGTTAGCCAAAGACGCCGGATTCGACGGTATCGAATTGAATTATGACCTTGAGAACGACCTCTCGCCAAAATCAGGAACGAAAGACTACCTGGCCATTCGACGATTGGCCGACAAGATCGGCATCCGGATTAGCGGGCTTTGCTCATTTCTCTTTTGGCCTTATCCATTGAGCAGTAACGACCCGGACAAGAGGAACAAAGGTCTCGAATTAGCCGGAAAAATCGCACAAGCCGCTCACGACCTTGGCGTGCAAAACGTACTGCTGGTGCCTGGCGCAGTTGATATTCCATGGCGAGACGATTACGAGCCGGTACCCAACGACATCTGTGATCGCCGCGCTAAAGAAGCCGTCAAAAAACTGGTACTACAGGCTGAAAAACTGAATGTTTTCCTCAACATCGAGAATATTTTCTTCAGCGGCTACCTAATGACTCCCATGGAAATGAACGATTTTGTTGACTCATTTCAAAGTGAGCATGTGAAGATTCATTTCGACACCGGAAATATCTCGATTTTTCAGCATCCTGAGCACTGGATACCGATAATGGGTAAACGCATTCAGAATATCCACTTCAAGGAATTTTCAAAGAAGAGCACTGATTATTCACTGGAAACGTTTCGTCCGTTGCTGGATGGTACTACTAATTGGCCCGCTGTAACGGAGGAATTGGATAAAGTGGGATATCGCGGATACGTCACCTTTGAGTATTTTCATCCCTACCCCCACTACCCGGAGGCCCTGATCTATCAGACATCAGACTCCCTGGATCGCATCCTGGGGCGCATTTCATAGGGAGTACCTGCGGAATTTAGTCGCTCAGTAGCCCTTAAAGCTTCTCATCCATTCCGGCCAATCGCTCGACTCAACGTTCCCGGCAATCCGTTGTTACAGTAAAAATTCTTGGAAATATTTGTATTCTCGCAAAAAGTGAGACTGTAGCATCTTTACAGAGTACCCTGAAAAAAATTGGGCGCTTTTGTGGGCAGATTGCAGTTACTTGTTTTGGACACGATATAAATGCGTTTTTGTGCGGAGGATCAGCGAGGTGCCGGCTACGGCAGGGGAAGCCCCCAAAAATCCGTCTAACTGGTTGACTGCCAATACGCGAAACGTTCTACCGGGAGCTATGATAGTGGTTTTGCCTTCCTTGTTGGAGATGTAGATGCGGTTGTCTGCATAGAGCAGGGAGGCTCCGTATCTGCCTTCAAGGCGTTCGGTCCATACCGTCTGGCCGGTGGTCGCTTGTTTACATATCAATACGCCCAGGTCGCTTAATAAATAGAGCAGATCGCCGATGAGCACTGGTGAACTTTCGTGCGGTACATCCTCGGTCATCTTCCAAGCGACGTGCGAGTCGGTTATATCTCCGGCTCCGCCCTGGCGCACGGCCAGCAAATGGGTGGCACCCGGGGAACCGCCAGCGTTGATGAAGAGAAGACCATGACCACTGACGATGCGGGAAACGGGGTTGTCGTCACGATACAGGACCCGCCACAGCTCCCTGCCAGAACGCGGTTCATGGCCCGTGACCAGCATGGCCCCGTTATTGATCAGTTGGGGTTTGCCGTTTACCTCCACGACCACCGGTGTGTGATAGGACTTTAGCAGATATAACGGCTCAATACCCTCGTATAGCTCCCTGGGACGGTCATAGCGCCAGACGTTTTTGCCCGTCTTTTTATCCAGGGCGACCACAAACTGGACATCCATACCCTCGAAGGGACAAATGAGCATATCCTGATACAGCAGCGGCGAAGAGACCGGTCCCTGAAGGTGAGCGCAGTGTAAATCTTCACGCTGCCACACAACCTTGCCAGTTTCAGTGTCAATACAGGCCGTGCCATGGAAACCGTAGTGGACGTACACAAAGCCCTCTTCTATTGAGGCAGAGGGTGTGGCGTAGGAGTTGTAGTGGTGAATGCGCTGGGGCTTTTTCGGATGAAAAACTTCAATATCATGGAGGATTCGGCCGGTATTGAGATCAACGCAGACGGCGTAGAGGGTTTGGCCTTTCTTCGTGGCCGTAGTGAGCCAGATTTGATCGCCCCATACGACAGGCGTTGAGTACCCAAGGTCATGTATGGGGGTCTTCCAAACAATATTTTCCGTTTCCGACCACTTCAGGGGCAGACCGGTTGCATCGCTTCGGCCATCAGCGGTCGGGCCGCGCCAATCCGGCCAGTTGGCAATGGCCAGAGTCGAGTTTGCAAAGAAGACAAAGACAAAAATTATTAGTTGAGATTTTCCATTCAGCTTCATGAACAGTGTTCCTTCATTAAAAGTCGTTTGATCCTTTATCCTTTTAACCGGGGACACAGGCTGTTGATGTATTCTTCGAGGTTGGTATAGCCATCTTTGTCTGCGTCGCCGTTTCTGTCTTCCGGGTTTTTCGGGTCGAGGTTATTGGTTATTTCCCAGGCGTCGGCCATGCCGTCGCGGTCGGCGTCTTCGGGCGCAGGCTTGCTTTTAAGTTTGGGCCAGCCGCCCACCTCGTCTTGCGAATCAAGCAGTTTGCCCGTACGATTTTTTATGTCGTTCATCAGGCGCTTGTCCACGGCGTCGCGAACCAGCGATGCGCCTGCGTGGGCCAGAACCAAACGTCGGGCCTGTTCAGCCGAGTGTGTCACCGGAGCGTTGGGGCCGGTGTCGAACACTTTGTCAACCTTCCAGTGCTCTAACGTGCCCAGGTACTTGTAGCTGTGTGCCCAGCGAACCATGTCTATCGCGGCATAGTTGTTCGCCGTCAGTTCGGGGCGTTCGTCAAAGACGTTTCCGCTCATGTATCCGTGGGCAGCGTAGGCCGTGTGGCACTTCATGGCTATGGGCAGCGTCGTGCCGGTTTCGGGGCCGGGGCGAAAGATGTTGTTGATAAGATTAAGCTGGGCGTCGCCCACGTTTGCCGTGCCGCCGGCGCTCCAGTTGTAAACGATGTTGTTGCGGAAATCGATGATCCAGTTCGGCTCGTCCTGGTTACCTGAAAGGGACGGATGGCGGGACCGGCTTGAGGCAAAGATGCTGTGGTGGATAGTGATATTACTCTCCTGTCTGCGAAACGAGCCGCACATGCCATGAGGGCCCTTGTGGTGCAGGCTGTCGTGGAGACCTTCGCTCAGGATACTCCACTGGAAGGTGTAGTTTTTGCAATTTCCGGTGTCTTGATTACCGTCGATGCCCCAACTGGTTGAGACGTGGTCGAATATCAAATTGTCACAATCGTCAACCGAGACGGCATCGGGGCCGCTGGGCCGGGGTTTGTTTTTGTCGCCCAGGCGTATGCGGATGTAACGGACTATTGTTTCGGATGCTTTGCTGAAGCTCAGTGTGTGATCCTTGAACGTGATGCCATCGCCGGGGGCGGTTTGGCCGGCGATGGTGAGCCCTTTGGTTTGGATTTTAAGTTTAGATTTCAACTCGATAGTGCCCGATACCTCGAAGACGATGGTGCGTGGCTCTTTGGCCGAGTCGATCCCCTCACGAAATGAGCCCGCCCCCGAATCATTTAAGTTGGTTACGTGATAGACGTCTCCTCGGCGCCCGCCTTTGGCGAATCGTCCGTAGCCTTCGGCGCCGGGAAAGGCCAGGGGCCTGTCGTTGCCGAACCGGTCAATTTGTTTTCGCTGCGCAGTGAACTCGGCCTTGCCTGTATAGCCCCCGAAATCGTAATCCAGCGAGCCACTGATCTTGTCACCGTAGGGGCGTCCCTGATAGTCCACTTTGATTGAGCCGCCGTCGAAGTCTGCGGTCACTGTGAACTTAAGGGTGTTATTCTCGACTCGCAAGTCTTTGATGTCGATTTCCTGTCCCTGCATGCTCCTGTAAACACACTTGTACTTGTCACCGTCTTTGGAAATCCTCAGCGTCGGTTCAAATACTTTTCCATCCGTCGAGTCGATGTGAATTTGCCATGTCCCGACAACATCGTCCATCCGGACGCTGCGTTTAACTATCCAGGCGAAATCCCAGGATTGGTCGCCGACCTTAAGGACCACAGTACCGTCAATCTCATCTTTTTTCACGATACCGGTATAGCTGGTAGTCCATGCTGTCCCCTGGTAGTCGCTGCTGATTGAGAACGACAGCTCGTTACCCTTTAGCTTTCCGTTCTTAATTTCATAGGCCGCGTCGTTAAGCGATAACGTGCCAACGACTTTTCCGTCTTCCTTTAGGCTCAGCCGAGTCACTTCCTCGACTCTCGCGTCATACCAGTCGTATTCCCGTCGCCATGTCCACGTTGGATCAACTGTCGTTGTGCTTGTCTGAGCAAGAGCTTGCTGTGACAAAACAAGTGTCGTGACTTGCACGACCGCAAGTACGGTGATTAGAATGCGTGTCGAGTACTTCATGGTTTCTCCTCACTTGCAATGACAGGATTTTTTTCATTTCAACGTACAAAATGATTATACCACCAGTTAGAGATCGATTCAAAGGAAATAACAGCTATTGGGCAGGCATCAACTTTTTCACAATTACTCCGTCGCTATCCGCAATCGTGTATAAGGGCTCGATATATAGGTCGGGTAGTCCTTTGATTTGTAGTGTATGGTTTTACGGTGGTTACTGAAGAAGTCGATGTGTGAGGCATTCGCTTCGAGGCCAATCTCCACCGTCCAGACGTTTTTTTGGGCATTATATTTCATCTGTTTGAACTGGTCATCGGGAAACAATTCCCGGATATAGGCGGCACTGCCATCTGGGCCGCGGTCGTACATCCACCAGATGCGGCCGCTTTCTGCTTTTGAGCCGGGCTTAAACCTCACGGCAACCAGCAACTTCCTGCCTTTGACTTTATAATCTACGGATGGAGATTCCAGCATGGGTTCCACTCCCGAGAAGAAATGCTGTAAAAGGAAGGCCGCTTTGTTTTGATCATTCTTCTCGGAAGCAGGATGTGGCTTTCTTTTTCCGTGGCCGGTGTTGGCTTTTAGATATACCGGGATTTGCGGATAACGCTGACCTCCCCAAGGTACATCAAAGGCGACGAAGTCGTGGGTTCCGGGATGAAAATATAGATCCACATTCCTTGCTTTCAACCCCTCGAGGTTCCTGGAGATAAAGATGTTGTCGGACAGACGGAGAGCGAGTTGTCGGGTATCTTCCCAGCTATGTCCGGCTTCAAGTGCATCGGCATTGTAGATGGGGCCGAATGTTCCGCCCAGGAAGGCATGCTTCCAATCCTGAGCATGGCGTTTGTTGAAAGCGTTCAGGTCATCCCATGCCTTCCGGTCGCACAGACGTAAAGGAGATTCCCAGATCGGGGAAACCGATGCATGCAGGGCGGTCATGCGCTTATCCGCTATAATTGCAACGGAAGGGGATGCACCGTTTTTCGAGCCGCCCGACATAGCCACTTTGCCTTTTTCAAAATGATCCTTTTCGGAATAGGCGGCGGTAGTAGCACGCATAAGGGTTGCAGGCCAAGCCCAATACTGAATGGAATAATGAGGGTTAAGGGTTTCAATAAACCGGTCGCGCATCGCTTTGCCCAATTGAGCCTTGCCGAACAGTCTCGGTTCCTGAACAATGGTTTGAACGAGGCCAACGCCTCCGTTAATCAAATCGTTTTCCACGCCTCTAAGCCGGGCATCTTTTTGCAGCGGGTTTAATTGATGGCCACCGGTGAGATGGAATCCTTTTGCCTTTCTTTTGGCAGGTACAATCATTCGCACAGGTATGCGGTAGTCTTGTCCCGGCCACAGTTCACCCACACAGATAGCAATCAGTTTCTGGCGCGTCGGAACAGGGCCTTTGACAACATGCCACTCCTGAAGCACCTCAATATCCAGCGTGCCGGCGTCGAGTAATTCCTGCATGTTAAACAGAGGGCTTTCGGCTTTGGCGGCTTTTATCTGTCCTGCGTGTGCAGCAACACAAAGGAGCATTGCAATGCTTGTAAGTAATTTTTTCATCCGGCTACTTAATTCGATATTTGTGAAAATATTTCAAAAAGAACTCATTTTTCGGCAAGAATTGTAAGTTTGGTGATTCCGTAATTGCTGAAACGGAAACAACACGAACCGAAGCAGAGAAAACTGCAGTTCATGCGACGTTAGACAAAACACAACCGGCCTTTAAGGAAACTATAACGTGCTCATTTCAGAGGCGTCAGCTTGATGTTCCTGAACATGATTGGGACGCCTTCGCTCTGGAAACCAATGTATCCTTTGCGAATGCTCACTCCGGTCGCCTTGTTCTGGTACAGGCCATTTATTTTCAATTCTATAGTATCGTCATCACAGACGATTTCGTAGGAGTTCCAGCCGCCGGGTTCCTTCTCATTAGAGTCATTCATGCGCGGCGTATAGCTGATGGGCCCGTCCTTTTTAGCTTTGTTTTCATTAAATTTGCAGCCCATCCCAATTAAATCGCCTGCGCGATTGTTCATAAGCTGTGCTTCCACACACAGGGGCCAGATTTTGTCCTGGTCACTCATGTGCAGGAGGACACCGCTATTGCCGGGCTTTTCGGGCCATTTCCATTCAAAGGTGAGTTTGAAATCGCTGTATTCTTTCCTGGTGCGCAGAAAGCCGGTGGGTTTTCCTGAGCACCGAATCTCGCCGTTCCTGACTTTCCAGGCATCCTTTTTATACATATACCAGCCTTCGAAATTCTTCCCATTAAAGAGGTTAATGGTGTCTTGTGTCGGGGCGGACTCACTGTATGCCGGGGTTTTGTAATCGCCTTCGATCTTCACCATGCCGAAGGGGATGCATTTTTTCAGGGCCGATTTTAACTCCCAGGGTAGTTCATCATCTTCCATCAACGTCGCCTGGGGATTGCCAACGCCAAGTGCTTTCGCTATGTCACTGTCTTCTTCAAATCCAGTGAGCAACTCTTCGCCATAGAAAAACTTGTCCATCAGGATACGTCCATTCAAAACGGCTAACAGCGGACTGTCGCCATATTCGTTAAGAACAAGGACAATGACGAGATTTCTTGAGAAGAAACCGGGGTAATCATATTGTTTTTTTTCAGTGCAGAAGACATGCTTTATTTCGGAGGTTACATCATCAGTGCTTGCTTGTCCTTTAAACATCCCTTGTTCGTCGATAGATAATTCGAAATGGAAATCGATATCTTCAGTTCCATACTGGCCGATGAACGACAGGCTGCCTTTTCCTTCCCACGTAAGAGGCAGTTCGACATCCTGAGCCATGCAGGGCATTGCCATCGTAACGACTGCAATAAATGTCAGAACAAATGCTTTGGTTGAATGTTTCATTTTTAGTTCTCCTTCCAAATTTGAATGAATGTTGAATCGGCATTACTCATTTAAATAGATTAATTATGCCTATATTCTTGTTTCTTAATCTATTTTTCTCGACAGACTGCATTTTGTCAATGATTCTTCCGGCAAAATACATTCTTTAAGTGAACAAAAATCTGATTTTTCCCAATAATTCAACGAAATAGATGTGACGATTCCAACTCAAATTATGCACTAATTTGTGT
Source organism: uncultured Pirellulales bacterium (assembly GCA_964634515.1). Lineage (GTDB taxonomy): Bacteria > Planctomycetota > Phycisphaerae > Sedimentisphaerales > Anaerobacaceae > NIOZ-UU13. The sequence goes on from CAZWME010000008.1 coordinate 21,501, forward strand.
GCGGGAATTTTGCGGGATTGTACGAGTTATTTGAGAAACTTCAGAATTGTTGGTTTTTGGTCTAAAAACAGGGATAGAAAAAATATTTAAAAAATTTTATTTCTTGCTTGTATATTCGACAAGTGTCGTATAGTTTCTACATAAATAGAATAAAGGAGATAATTATATGGCGCGATCGAAAGCAAACAAAAAGTCCGAACAGATTAAATTCAATACTGAGCTAACCGAAGCTGAATGGATTGTTATGAAAGTAGTCTGGGAAAACGAGCCCTGTACAGCCGGTACTGTTCGGGAGGCCTTAGCCAAAAGTAAAGACTGGGCATACAGCACGGTAAAAACAACTATGGATCGGATGACAAATAAAAATTTCCTCAAAATCCAAAAAATTCGCAACTTGCAGCTTTTCAGTTCTGCTATAAGCAAAGTTGATGCAAAACGGGGCGAATTTCGCAAAATGCTTCAGCGGGCCTTTGACGGGGCATTGACTCCTATGATGCAGTTTCTGATTGAACATGAAGGCCTTTCAAAAGCCGAATCGGCACAGTTACGCAAACTTGTAAACAAAGCTAAAAATAAAAAGGAGTAAATACGAACAAAATAAAGCGAACGGGGAGACAAAAAGATGAACCAGACAATTAATACATGTATAACAGGTTTAAACAGTCTCGGCCAGGAATTTTGGAATTATGCGGCGGGCATATTTATCCAGGCCAGTGTGCTGATTATTGTACTGTTGATTGTTGATTTTATGCTGCGAAAGCGAATACGAGCAGTATTCCGTTATTGTCTGTGGATGCTGGTATTTATAAAACTTGTTCTGCCGGCTTCTTTCATGCTACCAACTGGAATCGGATACTGGCTGGGGGAATATTTTCCAAGTGAAGTTTCGGTA
>CAZWME010000009.1:0-21955 GCA_964634515.1 uncultured Pirellulales bacterium
CTTTGAAGATGTCAACAACGGCAACGAAAGTGCGTTTCAAGTTAACCAGACCGAGGCATTCCTGGTTGTTGGCTTCCCCGGATTTGCCTATCCGGATGGCCTCGTACCTGGTACGACATATTATTGGCGGATTGATGAGGTCAATGAGACTGAGCCGAATAGCCCGTGGACAGGCGACGTCTGGAGCTTTATGGTTCCACCCAAGACTGCCTATACACCCGAACCGGCTGATGGAGCTGAGTCTGTAGATCCGGATGCATCCCTCAGATGGACACCGGGTTTCGGAGCAAAATTACACACAATATATTTCGGTGACAACTTTAACGATGTGAACAATGCAACAGGCGGTCAAACTCAGGGAATTACTACTTATACTCCCGGAACACTTAAAATGGCCAGGACTTACTACTGGCGAGTCGATGAGTTTGATAGCGTTGAAACTTACAAAGGCGATATCTGGAGCTTTGCGACCGAAGGCGCCGTTAGCGATCCGAGCCCTGCTAAAGGTGCTGTGGATGTAACACAGACCCCAGTCTTGACCTGGACGGCGGGCTTTGGTGCTTCACATGAAATTTACTTTGGCACAGATGCAGGTGAACTTGATCAAAAGGGCAGTGGAAACCTTGGCGACGAAAGATATGACCCCGGACAGCTTGAATGGAACACGACTTACTACTGGCGGATTGATGAAGCTAATAACTCCAATACCGACAGCCCGTGGACAGGCCCTCTCTGGAGCTTTACCACGGCCAACTTCCTTATCATAGACGATTTTGAATCTTACAATGACATTAATGAAGGAGAACCCGACAGTAACAGGATTTATAATGCCTGGGTGGATGGTTACGACGATCCGACAAACGGTTCTACGGTTGGTCATTTAGATCCTCCATTTTACGAAGAGACTATCGTTCACGGCGGCGATAAGTCGATGCCGATAATCTATGACAATGCCGTTGGTAAATCTGAGGCGACTTCTGTCTTAACTGATAATCGCGACTGGACCGTGAATGGTGTCAACAGACTGAAGATTTGGTTCAGAGGCAGCTCATCTAACGATGCTGAGCCAATTTATATTGCCCTCAATGACAGTGCAGTTGTCACTAATGATAATCCTGACGCATCAAAAAGAGGCTCCTGGACCGAATGGAATATCGACTTACAGTCTTTTGCTAACCAGGGAGTAGACCTTGCCAATGTCAATTCGATTACCCTTGGTCTTGGCAACAGGACTAATCCCACCGCCGGCGGTACAGGTATGATTTATTTTGATGATATTCGTCTATATGCACCTTAAACCGGCACCAGCAGTCAAGATTGCATAGTTGATATTACAGATTCATATTAACTCGGGGCTTATACCGATCGATTCGGTATAAGCCCTATTTGATTTAGAACAAGTTCAGAGGATACTCGAGGGCTGCTCCTGGCGTTTGCTGTTACCTCGTATTAAACCCTGCCAAGGATTATGTGCAGTTGAAGACACCGTTTTTCAGACCACCGGCCATCGATGTAAATCTAAGTATGGTATTCGTACGCACCCATGTCCACGATGTACGGGTAGTCCGGCAAATCAGGAACGCCGGTATCAATTGTTAGGAGATCATCTTTGAAACGGCTGATACCATCCAGGTCCCAGGGTATCCGCTCGGTTGTATTGCCATCGCCGTCAATATCATAAACATCCGGTGGCACTGCCCTATTGTCCCCTGCGTCTATACAGGATGAACCTGACGAGAGGCGAAGGTCGCCGTAGTCATCATTGTCCCCCACGCCCCAGCCATCGCCGCCATCGTCAGGATTTCGTACGAACAGCTGAACGTCACCGATATTGCCGGTGCCTCCTAAGCCGGCTGGACAAAGTGACAAATCAGACCAGTAAAAGATCGCAGCGCTGCTATTATTTGTGCGATTTTTGTGGCTATGGGTATTTATCTTGTACTCAGAGATAGTCAGCCTCGGCTTAGCATTTTCCGGCTGGCTCCTCAAAAGAAAAAGAATGTTATAAAATATCGTCTTCAAGCTCCTGCGGGATGTCTCTCTATTTCTCTCCATACAAACCGCAAGGATTTTTCTATATGTTGGCTTGCTTTACTATGTTCGAGTGTGTTATAATTACAGCAGATAAGAATATAAGCGAAACTCAATGTCTTGAATGAGAATGGCAAGTGTTATGTACAATCGAAATGGCTTTACACTAATAGAGCTTTTGGTAGTGATTGCCATTATTGCAATATTGATGGCCATATTGATGCCGGCACTACAACGTGTAAAACAGCAGGCAGCAGGCGTTGGGTGTAAGTCGAACCTGCACCAATGGGGCCTTATATTTACCATGTACACACAGGATAACAACGGCCACTTCTACAGTGGCCTCTTGCGTAGCTCCTCGGCGGACATGGCACACGGCGACTGGTGGCGTGAGTGTATGCGGCCTCTATCCAAAGACAAGAAGATGTGGCTGTGTCCCACGGCGAAGAAGCACCGTTCATCTGCTTCCCTAACGGCCATGGCGATTGCAACCAATCCGTTCGATGCATGGCGGGTTCCCGCCTCTCATGGTAGCGACGAGGGCAGCTACGCCCCAAACGGCTGGATGTGCAATCCACCCTCCGGTATGTCCAGCCTGTGGGGACGCGGACCGATTGAGGATTACTGGCGGACCCACCAGGTTCGAGGGGCCTACAATATTCCGGTTTTTACAGAGGGTTGGTGGGTGGACGGTTGGCCCAGGCACACCGATGATCCCCCTGAGTTTGGTGACCGGACGCCGAATATGAGCAGCCACGAAATACAGCGTCTCTGTGTCAATCGACACGGGGGAGCACAAAATTGCCTGTTTGCGGATTGGTCAGTAAAAAGAGTCGGACTCAAGGAATTGTGGACTTTGAAATGGCATCGCAGCTATGATACAAATGGTCCCTGGACCAAGGCTGGCGGTGTCGCACCAGAAACATGGCCACAGTGGATGAGAAAGTTTAAGGACTATTGAAAACAAAATACCGTTTAGATTTTCACGCTCCTGCGCATATCTCGCCTTTTTCTCTCCCTCCGCACGGAAGGGGCTTTTACAACTGTTTTATTTCAACTAAGTGGATTATAATGATGCTAAACATACAGGGAGCGTTTCAGTGAAGTGTAAATGGAAAATCCCAGTTGACAATAATTACTCGGATTATATGATCACTCCTACTCGGTGGAAATCATATTTTCTATCAGTTATGAAATTCCGGTGATGCACTGAAAGCCATAAGATTGAATAGAAGGAGAAAAATCCTATGAGAATTGACAATAGTACGAAACTCTCGCGACGTCGGTTTCTGACACGGGGGGTAATGGCAGCAAGTGCGATGACGCTGCCTTATTATGTCCCGGCCTCGGCGCTGGGGCATGGCGGAACTGTTTCGCCCGGCGAACGAATCGTGATGGGCGGAATTGGAATCGGCGGTCGCGGTTCTTATGATTTGGGTTGGATGTTGAACGAGCCGGACGTGCAGTGGGTTGCCGTCTGTGATGTCCTAAAAAGTCGGCGTCAATCGGCAAAGAAGATTGTGGACAGTAAATATGGCAATAAGGATTGTGCCGTGTATGGCGATATACGTCAATTTCTGGCCGAGCGGACGGATGTGGACGCCGTGTTGATTGCCACCGGCGACCGCTGGCACGCACTGGCTTCGATCATGGCCATGCGGGCCGGCAAGGATGTCTATTGTGAGAAGCCGGCCTGCCTCACGATGGCGCAGGGGAAGGTGGTCGTGGAGACCGCACGCCGGTATAGCCGGATCTATCAAACCGGCGCCCAACGGCTCAGCGAGGGGAATCACGTGTTTGCCATAGAAATGGCTCGATCCGGCCGGTTGGGCCAGATTCATACCGCTTACGCCGACATTCGTTGGCGCGATGGGTGGCGTCACGACTGGTTGCCAGCGGAACCGGAACCACCCAAGGATGAACTGGACTGGGATGTCTGGCTCGGTCCATGTCCCTGGCGTCCTTACAACGGCAGTTATGTGAAAGGAGGATGGTATCACTTTTATGATTTTGCTACCAATGTCGCGATGTGGGGTGCGCACACGGTTGCCCAAGCCCTGGCCGGACTCGACATGACAAACGTTTCCTTCATCGAGTTCAAGTATAAGGATCCGAATGAGACGATGGTGACACGTTTATCCAACGGTATAAAGTTGGTTTTATTCCGAGTCGCTGGCTCGGTATGGGAACCATGCAAGTATTGGTATGGTGCTTGTGGTGAGCGATTCGAAGGTACCCGAGGATGGGCCGCCGCCGCCGACGGTTATTCGAAGCCCGATGTCTCATCGCCGACATTGTTGCGCGAATACAAGAAAGTGCTGGCCGATTACGCGGGCCGGACACAACGGAAGATGAACCACGTTCGGGATTTCTTCGACTGTATCCGGTCACGCCGACCCACGGTGGCGAATCCTGACGTCATGTATCGGGCCATGAACATCTGCTTGGCTGCAGACATCTGCGAGCAATTGAAGCGTAACCTGAAGTTAGATCTGCGCACGGCTGAGTTTGTCGGTGATCCTGAAGCCGACCGGATGCGATCCCGCGCGATGCGAGGCCCCTACACGATCTAATCTAAAACAATCCAATTTACTTGGGGGACGTGTTGTTTCGTTCGATTTGCTCTTGGCGTACCCGGGATGGGAAGAAAAAGGGCTGAACGCTCTTTATAATGATCTTTACATTAAAATCACCCGACCCTACCTCAGATATCCTTCGGCATGAGTTTGGTCATTGTAAAACGATAAAACAACTCTTAGAGCCGTTCTACAGAAAATCTTAAAGTGATATAATAACGTTTTTCATGGTTTATTTGTTGCTTCCGAATAAAACACCATTCATAGGGTTTTCTCTTGACTTTTTGTCATATTTTGATATTAACTTCGGGTGGATTAGGGTGAGTAAGTTTGTCTTAATCGCTCTTCAAACTTCCACCCCAAGTTAACGCATTCATATAGTACCATCGTGTCTCAAGTTTAAACTGAAAGGAGGTAAATTTAGGAACCAGCGTGATGAAATCTTTACGCAATCAAAACATTTTGTTGTGAAAGGAAAATACAATGACACAAAGCAATGAAATCAGGCATACCTTAGTCGCCATCGTGGTTGCTTCGGTTTTTCTATTTAATATGCCCGTTGTCGGTCAGTAATTGGATATTACCCGTATCAAAATCACTACAATGTACGTCCAAGTGGATGGTGTACCTACTAGTGAACCGTGGGACTTTGACATAGGCATACGTGTCTGGGACAAGGGAAGTCTGCATCATATTCACATAACCAAGCCCGGTGATTCAATTCCATTCTATACTATGTATCAGGGCGATTATGGCTGGTGGGTATTCGATTCCACACCCAGCGACTTTCCTTCGCTTGCAGCATTGCGGGATTTGTACCCTGAAGGAACTTACAAATTTGAATTCCGTGCGAGTGACGAGACACTGCTCAGGACTATTCTCTTGGATTATAGCGGCCTTACTCTTCCGACGAGTACTGTCAATTTCAACAAGTATCCCTCTACGAACGGCCAGACGGATATAAGCATAAATACAACCTTAACATGGACGGCTGCCACTGCGGGTAATGCATTGCTGGTCACCGTTGAAGATGTACTGACGGAGGACGCTGTATTTCAAAGCAGCCCACTACCATTTACAACGGGGCATTGTAACCCTGGACCTCTTGAATTCAGTCATGATTATTTACTTGAAATACCTGTCATGAACATAAAAAACTGGGCCGGACTTGGTTGGCCTGCTATGACTGTTGATGGCGATACATTCGCATGTGACCTCAGGATGGATAATCGAAACCTAATATCCTTCACTACCATTCCCGCTCCTTCTCTTTCTGGATGGGTATGGAAGGAAAGAGTTAGTGATTTTGGTTATTCATTAGATGAGGATGACTTAGTTTACTTATTATCATTTGGGCCTATATGGTATTACAATATCAATACAAGTCAGTGGATTGAAGGAGGACCCGTGGGTTGGTTTTATATAGATTGGCCTTTCTTTTACATGTTAGATACAAGTAACTTGATATATGTTCTACCACCTGTAGACGGATTATTGATATATCATTTTAGCACTGGTCAATGGGAAGAGCTGCCTCGAATAACACCTTGGTTAATGGACAGTTACCACAAATAATACCTTGATATACGAGAAGACAACAAAAGCAGTGTTGAATATACAAGGCTTGACATTTTCCGGCTGGTTGCTTAAAAGAAAAAGAATGGTATAAAATAGCACATTCAAGCCCCTGCTTTATTCTTTCCTATCCTCTGTTCCTCAAAGCAGGGGCTTTTATATTTGTTAGTAGTAACGGTGAGAAGCTGCCTTGATTTTCAAACCCAATTCTCAGTTTCTGAAAATATTCTCATTTATGAGGATTTCCCCTTGCTTTCACAGCCTGCCTGTGTTTATAATCATATTAGCAATGAGGAGTTCCAAACACTAAAGCAGATGTCATTATTGCCAATCGTATAATACTATAGGGACCGGTTCCATGCGGGCCGGGCTACCACATCTCTATCTCCTCTCTCGGCACGTTCCTTCCTTTTCAATTTGTGTTAAAATCTACTGGACTGTCTCAGATATCCTCCTTCTGCATCTAACCACAATGTCAATGACATAGGGTTTTCCCTTATATAAAAAACAGGCTTTCCCCTGATATACAGAATCCAACCTTTGGTTATCATTAGCGTAATTAAAGAGGTTTAAGAGCGTTTGGTTCTTTTGAGCCATTAAACTATTGTGCCTTATTTTAAAACTCTATTGTTGGTTAAGCTGCATTATATGACAGGTTCTATGTTGTCCAAAGAGCAACAAATACGAAAGCAGAAGTTGTAAAGATGGACAAGTTTAAAAAGATATTTGTTGTTTTGTTAATTGAGACGGTTGTTACTTTTGCCCAGGCAGGCTGTAAACAACAAAGTGAACATCCGTCCAGTGAGCATCCGACCAGTGAACACCCGACCGGCGAGCATCCGACAGGGGAACATCCAAAATAATATTATCATCTTAGCTAAGGTATGAAAGGTCTATTATGAACTGTCTAAAAACAATACCGGCAGTGGTAATAGTTTGTACTATGCTTGCAGGCTGCAATATGTCCCGGAATGACGAGCAGGATTCATCCGAGTCTGTACCTAACCTGGTAACAAAGGACATACAGGTTGGTATAGAAAAACACATAGAAGAGCAAACCCGTTCAGGGGAAGGATATTTCAAAATTCCCTTTGACGAGAAGGAACTGCAACTTAAGCTTGTCCGTGTCCACACCGAGTACCTGGCGAACCTTGGGCCTCGGCGCCATTTTGCCTGCGTGGATTTGGCGAGCATTGACGGAGATGTTTATGACGTTGATTTCTTCCTTGCCGGTGATCCGGGCAAGATGGAAGTTACAGAAACTACGGTACACAAGATAAACGGTCAACCCCTTTATGCCTGGGAGCAAAAGCATGACAAAAGCTGGCAGCGTGTCCCCATGGAGAAAGCGCCGCCAAGTCTGCTCGGGGTAATTACCGGCCGGGACGAGTTCGAGTTTCTCTACCAAGCAACACTGCCCAAGATAAACGGCACCGCTCATATGTGGATTCCCATGCCGAGTACAGATTCATTCCAGACCGTGGAACTGAAGTCTATAAAAGCTCCCGGAAAGCAGCAGATATTGCTGGAGCGTAAATATGGAAACAGAGTACTTTTCCTTACACTCGGAGCCGAAGACAGCGGAAAAACCGTCGCCATCCGCTATCAAATACACCGCTTTGAGAAAGCCGTTTATGCATCGCAAACAACAATCCCCGAACAATATCTTTCCCCGGAGCGGTTAGTACCGGCCGATGAGAGATTCCGGAGAATCGCTCAAAAGGTTATCGAGGGCAAGAAGGGTGACCTCGTGCGTGCCAGAGCCATTTATGACCATGTCATAGACAGCATGCGCTATATAAAGTATGGCTCAGGCTGGGGAAAAGGTGATGCCGTCTATGCTTGCGATGCAAAAACCGGTAACTGTACGGATTTCCATTCCTACTTTATCGCCTTGTCCCGTGCCGTTGGTATTCCTGCACGCTTTGCCATCGGCGCGGCAATCCCTTCAGCGAGGAACGCCGGGGGTATAGACGGTTATCATTGTTGGGCGGAGTTCTACACGGACGGCAGGTGGTGGCCTATTGACATCAGTGAGGGTGACAAGTGTTCCAGCTTATCAACCTATTACTTCGGCCACCATCCGGCAAACCGTATCGAACTTAGTCGCGGCCGAGACCTTGTGGTTGAACCTGGTCCGGCTTCAGGCCCGATTAATTTTCTTGCATACCCGGTGTTGGAGATCAACGGCAAGCCGGTAAAGGCAAAAGTCCGGTTTTCCTTCAATCGAAATATTTCAGACAAGTCGTAATATCCATAGAAAGTACGAGACGAATTAGGAATTGTATAATATTAATTGAATTTATTAAGCTAAGAAATGTGACACTCGACATAAATAAAAGATCATAACAGGTAAAGAAGACGTTGATTAAAATGAGTTTATGAATGAGGAAATTTCTAATTATGTCTGTTATAACAATGTCGCGATATAGACGGTTATAAAATTAAAAAATAGTGCAGCTCATGCCCCTGCGGGAATCTCGCTTTTTCCTCTCCCTCCGCACCGCAGGGGCTTTTTATTTGCTTGAAAGAAACGAAGTAGATTATAATGATGCTAAACGTACAGGGAGTGTTTCAGTAAAGTGTATATGGTAAATTCCTGATAAAGGTAAATTCAAACATATTGTCACGGCAAACTGTTGACTAATCTCTGTAAGAAAGGAGAAAATACTATGTTTTCTCAGGGAGAGAATCAAGATTGGGTATATGAACTCGACAATCCCAAACCGAATCCCTTTTTTTCGCAAGCGAAAGATTCGTATGAAGAAAAAAAATCATCACCTAAGGAAGCAACTTGTTATTTTTGTAAAAAACCGCCTGCACGACCTTCAACTATTGCTGTGGCAGTAGCTTCACGTGTAGAAACCACACGCTGGAATGCTTTGTCTTCAGGTTTGGGGGGGCATAGACTTGTAACATCAAGAGTTCAAAGCGGGAAAGTGAGAATACCGCGATGTCCGAAATGTAAGGATAAACATGACAAAGAATGACAAATTTTAAGCGATAGGTCAAATAAAGCATTTTTGCCAGCAATTGTATTTTTTATCATGCTTTTTATTTGTATTTTTGGGGCTTCCAAGACAAATTTAATTGACAAACTAGAACAATCAAGATCAACTCCAACTTGGTTTGGGCTTGTAATCATCTTAACAAATTTGTCTTTTATTTTGTTTTTAGTGTATTTCATTATTGCTCAGTCAAAACTGAATCAGCTGAAAATGGTATTGGAGACAGAGAATTCCTTTCGACCAAGATTGAAGCACTCGATCACGACAGGATTAGGTGTAATCTTAATATTGTGTTTTAATGTATTTGCATTTCTACCGATCTTGATACATTTATATTATGCCAAGTCTGAACTGAAAAAGTTAAGAGAAGTACTTGAAGGAACTCAATCATATACAGCCGCAGGAAACCATCCAGAAATGCAGAAACTTGAGGCGAAGGGATTGCATTTTATCTCTATATAAACGGTACAAAAGGCAGTATTGTAATATGTGGTCGGTAAATACAAAAAAGGGCTGTGAGCATCCACTTGCAGCCCTTTTTTTCATTAACTCAGTCAATCCCCACCCTCCAGCTTTTTATTTAAAGCGCCCAGCAGGCCACCGAATTATACTTAAGGATGCCCTGCTCTTCATATCTTCATTTAAATGACGCCCTCCCCTTGAGGGACATTATATAGCCTTATTTCTACATTTGCCCAGCCATTGCATCTTAAAATAAATATTTATTGAAAATCACAATTTTCCAGTGTACATTTCCAGTTGTAAAAGACGCCTTATTGGTAATAGCGGGTTACTCCAACCAACAAATGTCCCCGGTGATCGGCTTGTTAGGTGCAATTGCAGGATATCTGCTTGGTGCCGGTGAGAAATCTGAAATAACTACCTAATCACGAACTGAATCACGAACTGAATAGAAAATATCCAGAGAAACATTGGAAGGCTTTGGTATTATTCTAACCAGAAAGATTGAACACTTCATTATGGCCGAGATAGAAATTAGTGTCATGGCACGCCAGTGTTTGGTGGAGCGAATGGGTAACATAGAGCGTTTGGCAAGTGAAGCACTGGCCTGGACAGAAAAGCAAAACGCTAAAGAAGCAAAGGTTGACCGGCGATTTACAACTGAAGAGGCAAGGATTAAACTGAAGAAACTTTATCCATCAATTGAGCTGTGATGAAGCCTTAGTTCGTGGTTCCTATCGACGGAATTATCACAGTCCCGGCAGTTACTGCAAATTGTTTAAGAAAGCTACGGCGTGATGTCTTATGTAGTTTCATTCAATATTCCCCAATTTGAGTGAATTATCCAATCTTATTTCAGCTTTATTTGGCAAAGATCCAAAACTACTTACTGATAGGAAATTTGATTTCCACCAATAGGACTGATTATACTGTCAGAGAGTATAGCGATTCAAGGAAGATAATGAGCGCAAATGCTGCCTTGACTGCACTGGGTTTCATGATTACTGGCAGCAAATGGATATCAAGCCTGAAATCTATACACATCCCCGATTCCAGCGGATGCTCTACTCGAGTCCGACTGGAATGGCTGAGACCATTGTCCAAGCTGGTTCGATTGTGCCGAATCTTGCTACACCCGCGGTATGCCTGGCTTCGGAACCGGCCGTATAGAACCATCCCACTTGGCAATATCTGGAGGAGTCAGTTGGAGATTGGAATTTAGAATCTCATCCCACGTTACGTGTTTGCCTGTATATGCTGACTCACGTCCCATGATAGCGGTTAAAGTCGATTCACACAAAAAACGGGTGTCATTAACAATCTCACCGCGTCGTAGTGCTGCGATAAAATCAATATGCTCCTGTAGGTGGCTCTCATGCTGTTTGGGGTATTCTCTGAAAACCCTGGCATTTTCACCCGTGATCTGAGCTTTGTGGCCGGCCAATGAAGCAAAGCCTTTCGTTCCAACAATTTCCTCTCCGACCTTCGTGTCCGTTCCTTTGATTTGGCGGCACATGCTGGTCATGCGAATACCGTTTTCATATTCGAACTCGACTGTGAAGTGATCATAGATATTGCCACCGCGCTCTGTGTGATACTGTCGCCCTCCCATTCCATAAGCCTTAACCGGATGAGCCTGCATAATCCAGTTGCATCTGTCAAGATTATGGACGTGTTGCTCAACGATGTGATCACCGCAAAGCCAGTCGACGTGAAACCAGTTGTGGAAATGGTAATCAGGAAGTGACATCCCGCTTTCACGTTCGCGATACCAGATATTGCCTGTGTTGAAGTAGGCGTAAAGGGCCTTGACATCTCCGAGTTCACCGTTATGAATAGCTTTGACAAGGTCAGCGTAATGAAATACATGGCGGCCGTTGAAGCCGGACAACAAAGCGATTCCCTTTCGCTTCATTTTGCTTTCGAGGGCGAGTATTCGGCGCACGCCCGGCGGATCGGTAGCGCACGGTTTCTCCGCGAAGATATGAACGCCTTTCTTAACTGCGTATTCAATATGGTCCGGCCGGAAGCCCGGAGGCGTGCAAAGCAGGACATAATCAATACCGGAGTCGATCACTTTCTTGTAGGCATCCAAACCCGCAAAGCAATGGCTCCGTTTTACTTTGAGACTGTCTTGAATCGCCTTGTTGCTGCTTCTAAGTTTCGACAACCGAGCAAAGCTGCTTTCAACCTTTGCCATGAAAATGTCGCCCATCGCCACTAATTCAACATTCGGACCGGCCATCATCGCGTTGTGGGCGGCCCCCGTGCCCCGGCCCCCGCAGCCTACAAGCCCGACGCGGATTCGGTCGTTATTTGCTCCGTATGCCTGCGTGGCGACAGAGAGTCCTGCCATGGCGGTAACTTGGGTACTGGTCTTGAGAAAGCGACGACGTGTCATTGTATTTTTGTCCGGTTTCATAGGTAGGTACCTTTCTTTCTTAAGTTTATGCTTGTCATCTTTAGGGAAAAGACGAATGCTGCGACTTTTTCGATAGCGGCCAGCCGGGAAGCTTATCGCACGATTGAAGTGCAAGGATGGCAAAAGCACTGCCGAAATTTGAAAAGTAATGACGGCTGTCAATAGCGGGTGAGCGACAAAACCACTTTCCGCTGACTCGCTGATTGTTCAGAAGCCAGTTTATTCCGCGTATCAGTCGTGGATCCTTACCCGCCACGCCCAGTTCACGGGCAACAATTATAGTGAAACCCGTGGCGTATGCATCGCTGGTCTTCGTATCGTGCGGCTTGCCGTCCTTTCGCTTGAGGCCCTCCCAGTCCGCCAACAGGCCGGGTGTGGACCATCCACCGTCGGGACGTTGAAGTGCAAGCAATTCGTTGAGCGTCTTCGTGCGACCCTGATCGTTCATCAAATCCCCGACATAACGTGATGCCCAGGCAATCATCGCCCGATGATGTAGTGACAAAGGTGGATTGTTCTTCAAGAATCTACGTATTCCCTCAAGGCCCTGGCGGGCTTCATTTGTCTCGATATATTTATTCGGAGCAATTCCTGTAATCAACGCCGCAAGCGTAACGCCGTAGTGCTCATCGTATTCTGTTGGTGGATAACCGTCATTACGCCAGTTCCAGCCTCCATCGTCCCGCTGTAAGTCCCACATCACCCTAAAAGCCTGGCGTGTAACAGGATGCAATCGGCCAGTGGTCTGTAAATCATTGAAAGTAAGTCCGGAAGCCACAACCACTGTCTCCTGCACATCTCGCGGGGTCTTCTTTTTCCATCGCTTGGTGACATACTCCTCAAACAAACTACGAACTTCTCCTGAATCCCTCAAGAACGAACTTAGAGCGGGCCTCGCATACATATATCCCATGTTCACATGACATGCCGCACAGTTGCGTGACTTTTGCCAGTGAAGTGAAGCTGTATCGAGATAATGGGCTGCTTTCTCGGGAGAAAAAACACCCGCAATAGGCTCGTCAGCCGTGATCTGACCGGGATCAACGACATTTTCAAGCGTAACCACATCATGAGCCAATCCGAAGACGGGAATAAGGAGGAAAAGGCACCATCCAGTGATGAATGAGCCATATCGTCTGAATGGCAGCGTTTCAGATTGGTTAGTGTATAAAGGCAATAAAGCTGAGTTCCACATATATATGATTGTACAAACCGGATTTAATGTGTCAAGAAAAAAGGCATCAGGGATTCTTGAGCCGAATCGTCATTTGAAATAACTTGTCATAATGTGAAATGGTGTTATAATTTGAGACTAAACAGGAGTATAATAGATGAGTTTAAAAAGGTGTGTCATATGTGGGAAGGTTCTGACAATTGGGGGGGATCTACCTCGGATGTTCTTGAATGCCAGACCTGCCAAGAGCGTTTTCCGGCTTGGGCAAGCGGACTTACATAAGTTTTTTAATGTTCTGTAAGCCAGAGACAACGCTGTCTCTGGATGTTGTTGTAACTCCTTAAAGGCATCGTCAACAGCGGCTTCAAGAGAATCGAGGTCACCTAAAAAGTAATTATTCAAAGCGGATTGTTTCAAATAGCCCCAAAGCCCCTCAATCATATTCAATTTTGGGCTGTACTTGGGCGTCCAAATCACAAACACATGGTCTTTATGTTCTGTCGGCAAATCTAAAATCTCTGACGTGCGATGATAACTGGCGTTGTCCAAAGCCAATACCAAAAATCGATTTTTGTTTGTTTCCATGTCAACTCATCGCCAAAACCTCCCATGAAACATTAAGGGGGCCTCTAAAAATTGCTTTTGTTACGAGAACGTGCGAAATATTCTCCGGCAAGGCGGAAGGTCAAAATCGACGCAGGCATAGCCAAAGCTATGTCGAGAACGAATTTTGGCCTGACAACGCCGCCGGAGGAGATTGCAGCCGTTCGCAGTAAAAATGAATTTTTAGAGGTTCCCTTAACAATTCAAACATCGGCGAGCCGCCTCAATATGGTCGGGCGTTGTGCCACAGCAACCACCGACTATGCTTGCGCCCTCAGCAGCGACTTCCGAGATAACCTGCCCAAATCCAGCGGGACCGAGCGGATGTACAGTTTGATTCGTTTGCACGTCTAACTCAGCGCGACCAGCGTTCACCTGAAAAACCAAAGGCAAATGAGTCAGGTTTCGCATCTGCTGTGCCAATCGGGGCATCGCTTCAACTACGTCACCACAATTAGCGCCGATACCCGCCGCACCAGCTTTGATGAGACCGTTGACGATGTCTGGGAGAGTGTCACCCCAAAAAGTCTTGAACTCACATGGTCGAGAATCTGGTGGAGCCCTGAACACCATAGTGCAAATAACAGGAACTTCTGTGTTATCAGCCGCGGCTTTTGTAGCTATGATCGCTTCTTGCAGATACGACATGGTCTCAATTAAAATTGCATCAACTCCTGTCTCCGTTAAGGCAATCACCTGTTCCTTATATACATCATAGAGATCCTGTTTCGTCTTATTTGCGATTATTTCCCCCTCTTGTAACGAGTACAAAAACGACTCTTCATTTCCTGAAGGACCTATATCACCAAAGACCATGACATCTGTTCCAGCCGAAGCTTGACGAGCTAATTTTACACCAATACTATTTAGCTCTTTGACATCATATTCTTTCTGCCCCTTCAGCTTTAGTCGGTTTGCGTCAAATGTATTTGTCAATATTGCTTGTGCGCCGACACTAATATATTTTTTATGAATTGACAGTATTCTATCGGGACAAATTACGTTGCAGCATGCGGTTGGTATGCCTGAAGGTAGGCCCGTATTAATAAGTTGGGTGCCCATTGCACCGTCACAAAGCACTATTCCACGGCTCAAGGCTTTTTTGAGTTCCATCTTTTTCTCGTTATCAATAAGGCAACCATTTCTTGGTATTGGAAGCTAGATAACGCCATTCATACGACTATTACACTCACTGCAGTTCTTTTAAGAAAGAAGACTTTTAGCTAAATCGACTGCTGAAGCGGCGTCGGCCGCATAGCCGTCGGCACCGATTTGGTTTGCATAATCCTGTGTTACTGGTGCGCCGCCTATCATAATCTTGACTAAAACACCTGTATCTTTTATTGCCTTTAAGGCTTTCTCAATGGCGGGCATTGTCGTAGTTAAAAGTGTACTCATGCCGACCACTTGAACATCCTGAGTCTTAACCTGCTCAACAAACTTATCAGGTCCTGCATCCACCCCGAGGTCAACGACCTCAAAGCCCGCTCCTTTGAGCATCATCGCCACTAAATTTTTACCGATATCATGTAAATCACCCTGGACGGTCCCTACTAAACATTTTCCAATCGGCTTAATGCCGGCCTTTATTATCTCCGGCTTAAGAATATCCATCCCTATTTTCATTGCCCGGGCGGCAAGAAGCACCTCAGGTATGTAAACCTCATTTTTCTTGAAACGATCGCCGACAACGTCCATACCTGCAATAAGCCCGTCATTGATCACGATTTCAGCTGGGGTGCCTTCTTTAAGAGCCGCAGTAATTAGGCCTTCCACTTTCCTCTGTGTCGCCCCTTTTGCTCCTTCACCCTCAATTTCCTCACAAATTTTGTCAGCATCAATTATAGTTTTTTTAAGCTTTTCTACCTTTGTCATCTAATAACTCCTTCGAACTTTCACAGAACTGACTTACCATCGAACTTTACTATTATAATTGTACAACGCGGCTCACGATTGAATTTTCCTATTTGTTCGTGGGCATCCTGATTAAGAAATCCCGTATTTTTCAATTAGAAAACACCTTGTGTCACATTAACAGTATCTGTTAAGGATTATACGTTGTCAAAAGAAAAAATAGTTCAGTTGGAAAAAGTTCATTGTTACTTGTGTGATAAATGTCAGGCCGACCGCGCCAAAGCGGTTATTGCTTTATCTAAAGGAATTTTGTAAGATTATTGGTGGCATGGACAAAATTATGTTTGTCAACCTTGTAAATGGACAATGTCAGATCAGTCAAATCTCCTATCAGTTGAGAGGCAGAAAAATGAACCTTAAATCACTTTCATCGATCTTTTTCATCTTCGCATTATTTCCATTCACCTTTTCGGCGGCGCAGGACTCTGAAAAAGAAACGTCACCTCCCCCTTTGCGAGTCCTGGAAATTGACGACACCTTCAAGATTAAGAATGTCGGCAGACCCGAACTTTCGCCCAAAGGCAAATGGGCGGCTTATACGGTCACCACCCGCGATTTTGAAAAGAACAGTTCAAAAACACGCATCTGGATGGTGGCGACTGACAACGGCGAGCCCATCCCCATGACGGCCGAAGCGGTCTCCTCCCGGAGGCCTAAATTCAGCCACGATGGGAAGAAACTATATTTCCTTTCGGCACGCAACGGCGGCAAGTCTCAAATGTGGTCCCTCGATCTGGTCCACGGCGGTGAGGCGAGGCAAGTTACCAGCCTCAAACGAGGTGTCAGCTCGATCAACTTCTCCAGTGACGAAAAAAAACTGCTCTTGGTATTGAAAGACCCCGATCCCGACGAAGTGGACAAGGACTCCAAAAATAAAGGGGACAAAGACTCCCCGAAAAAGTGGCCGAAAGGCAAACCCTGGGTGATCGACCGCCTCCAGTTCAAGACTGATTACACCGGCTATCTCGACCGCCGACGCAATCACGTGTATGTATATGACATCGAATCGAAAAAACTCACCCAAGTCACCTCCGGCGATTATGACGACTCCAGCCCCGCGTGGTCGCGCGACGGAAAAACCATCGCCTTCGTCAGCAACCGCACCGAAGAACCCGACGGTAATTATAACACCGATATATGGCTTGTGGACGCGGATAACACGGACAAGGGTAAAAGCCTGATTAAACTGACGACTTCCCCGGGAGCCGATGATTCCCCCAGGTGGCATCCCAATGGCAAATTCATCGCATATACTTCGGCTCCCGATGTCGAGGGCAGCAATTACGCCACCAGGCATCTTGCGGTAATCGGCTCACAGGGCGGCGAATCCAGGCCCCTTACCGAGAAACTCGATCGCAACGTCTCGGGGCTCGAATTTTCTGAGGACGGAAAGTACATCTATTTTAATCTCGAGGACAGCGGCGAGAATCACATCGCACGCATCCCCGCCAATGGCGGTAAAATCACCCGGCTTATAGCCGGTCAAATCAGCACCGGCGCTTTTTCACTCACAGACAATGGCGTCCTGGTCGCGCGGATCAGCAAACCCAAACTGCCCGGTGAGCTTTTCATCGCCCGCAAACAAGGCCTGCGCCAGATAACTCATGTCAACAAAGAACATTTCTCCAGGATCAAACTCGGCGAAACCGAGGAAATCCATTGCAAGAGCCACGACGGCCTCGATATAGAAGGATTTATCACAAAGCCCCCTTCCTTCAATCCCGCTTTACGTTATCCCACCCTCTTGCTCATCCACGGCGGCCCAGTCGGTCAATATAGCTATAGTTTTTCCTTCGAAGCCCAACTCTTCGCCGCAAACGATTACGTGGTTGTCCGCTCCAATCCGCGAGGCTCCTCCGGCTATGGCCGTGATTTTTGCTTTGCTCTCTATCAGGGCTGGGGCGAGAAAGATTACCGCGATGTCCTGGCCGCCGTCGATCGCGCGATTGAAATCGGTTACGCCGATCCCGACCGCCTCGGCGTTGGCGGCTTTTCATATGGCGGCATCCTGACCAATTACATCATCACCCAAACCGATCGCTTCAAGGGCGCCGTCAGCGGCGCGGGCTCCGGCCTATATCTCGCCAATTACGGCCACGACATGTATCAGCGATGGTACGAATCGGAGCTGGGCCTGCCCTGGGAGAATCGCGAATTATGGGACCGCCTCTCACCCTTCAATCATATTCAAAACGCCTCGACTCCCACTATGTTCGCTTGCGGCGAGAAAGATTGGAACGTCCCCGTACAGAATTCCGAACAACTTTATCAGGCTCTACGCCGCCAGGGCATCACAACCCGGCTCGTTGTCTATCCCGGCGAACACCACGGCGGCTGGACTACCGCTCACGAAAAGGATTTTCTCGAACGGCGTCTGGCTTGGTACGATCAGTATGTCAAGGGCCAAGCATCTAAGAAAAAATGATGAGTATAAAACATCAAAAATCCCATGACCCACAAGTTGATTTGGTAAATTCATTAGCATCGAAAGGAATAAATTTCTAAATACCAAATAAATTTCCACACTTAATTTACTATACTTGCCTCAATTGAAAAACTATGCTTCATTCTTTATCTTTCATAAAAGATTTTTTCTTTTTTCACAGTCTCAAAAATAGAACAAATAGTTTTCTTGCTATCGATATCGAATCCGATATACTTATTTCTGATTCTCCTGTAGAAAAAATTATTGTGATTTGAGATCATGCTATTAAATTTTTGGGGCATGTGCTATAACGACCCTGTGTAATAACCTTATCGGGAAACTCCGGTTTAGTCGTTTATACCAGGTAAGACAATAAACACTTAGCAAAGATCACAAGGAGCATTGCCATGAGACCGACCGTAAGATTCTTAACTGACGACCTTATCAAACAGATTATCGACGAAGCCGTAAATATACTCTGCACCCTTGGATTGCAAATACATAACAAACAGATTCTTTCAATGCTTGCAGACCACCAGGCCAGGGTCGATATGGATAGCTTCCACGTCAACCTGACAGAAGATATTATCCAAAAGGCGTTAAAAACAACCCCCAGCTCGTTCAAGCTTTATGACGTCATGGGAAACCAGACCCACGATTTCTCCGGCCACAACGTATATTTCACACCCGGCTCGACCGCGCTGAATATTCTTGACTGCCAAACCCAACAGATGCGCCAGCCGACCACTAATGACTACATTGACTTTTCCAAAATCATTGCTCAGCTTGAAAATATCGCATCAACAAGTACAGCGTTCATACCAACAGATATCCACAAAGAAATCTCCGACAGCTATAGGCTCTTTCTCAGTCTGCTCTACTGCGAAAAACCAGTCGTAACAGGGGCTTTCACTACCGAATCATTCAACGTCATGAAAGACTTCCAGCTCGCTGTCAGACAATCGGAAGAAGCTTTGAAAGAAAAACCACTCACCATTTTTTCATGCTGTCCGACCTCACCATTAAAATGGTGCGAAGTAACATCACAGAACCTCATAGACTGCGCCCGATACTCAATACCCGTAGAATTTGTCGCTATGCCCCTCTCTGGCTTCATGGCGCCTGTGACACTTACCGGAACGCTTATCCAGCATACCGCCGAAACCATCAGCGGTGTTGTTATAAGCCAGCTTAGCAACCCGGGAACCCCGGTTCTCTATGGAGGCTCTCCCGCAGTTTTTGACCACCGATATGAAACGACCCCAATGGGTGCAGTCGAAACGATGATGACAGACTGTGCCTATAATGAAATTGGAAAATACCTTAATTTGCCCACGCAGGCTTATATATCCATGAGCGACGCCAAACAGCTTGATGCTCAAGCGGGTCTGGAAAGCGGTATGGGGGCAACCTTAGCGGCTTTGGCTGGGATAAACAGCATTTCAGGCCCTGGAATGATTGATTTTGAAAGTTGCCAGTCACTTGAAAAACTTGTACTTGACAACGAAATGTGTGGTATGACTTTTAGATTAATTGATGGCATAACACCCAGAGACGATTTCCCGGCACTGCCTGTCTTCCAGGAGCTTCTCACAGAAAAACACCTGCTGATATCAGACCACACCTTGCGTCACCGCAAAAAAGAAATCTTCTTCCCCGGGCCGGCCATCGACCGTGCCAACAGGCAGCGGTGGAAACAGGACGGTGCTATGGACCTCAAGACACGACTTCAAAATGAGGTTAAGAAACTGCTGGAAACCTACCAGCCGAGTTCACTTCCGGACTCAACAAAAAAGGATTTGGTAAAGCTCATGGAAAAAGAAGCCCGCAGCCACGGACAGGACCAACTGCCCCTCCCGCCAAATATATCCTGAATACGAACGGAAACCAGTTCTCACTTCCTGCAATTTGCGACACATTAATTGTATGAAACTGTGGCTGTGTTTTTTTTATGGCAAAGTGTTTTTTGGGGCGAGACGTGGCAGGATAAGGAAAGCAATGACCATTACCGTGATTGCGATTGTGATAGACAGTAGCGGCGACAGACCGAGAGCGGCGGGAATGTAGCCGCATAAAAGGGCAAGGGCTGCGACGAAGAGGCTGTACGGCAGTTGGGTTCGGACGTGCTGGATATGGTCGCAACGGGAGGCGATGGAACTTATTATTGTCGTGTCCGAGATGGGTGAGCAGTGGTCGCCGAAGATTGCGCCGTCGAGAACGGCTCCGAGTGTAATTGTTGTTGTCAGGCCGTAGGTGTTTCCGTCGAGTGCGAAGGCGATGGGGACGGCGGTCGGTATGATGATTGCCATTGTGCCCCAGCTTGTGCCGGTGGCGAATGAGGTTACAGAGGCGACGAGGAAAACGATTGCGGGAAAGCAAAGCGGTGAGATATTATCGGTGAGCAGGTTTGTGAGAAAACGGTCTGTATTGAGGCTGTCGCAGCAGTTTTTAAGCGACCATGCGGAGATAAGAATCAGGCACGGCAGGAGGCATTTTTTGGTGCCGCTGATGATGCATTTGATGAGGCCTGGAATTCGAAGCGAGTGTGAAAGAGTTGCGCATAAAACTGCCAGAGTCAGGCCGAACAGGGATGCATAAATGAGGATGAGTATGCTGTTTTCACTGCTGCCGATGACTTGACGCCAATATTGCCAGTGGAAGATTGAAGAAAAGCTTGTGATCTTAGCTGGTCCGCCTCCGTCGAACCAAAGCCCGCCGAGGTGAAAGAGGACCAGCCCGGCTATTGGAATCAGAGCATTAAGTATGCCGGCTGGACGTTTGTCTTCGGTGCTTTGGGTTGGCGCGGTAATATCGGTATTTACAGGTGGATTCTTTTGTGTTTTGTTTTGTGCTTTTTTCATTGGCCCAAAGTCGCAGCCGAAGAGTATGTGCCCGAAGACAAAGCCCAGCATCAGGATGCTGTAGAATCGAAAGGCAAGGGAGTCGAAGAACATTGAATACCCGTCTTTTTCGATGCCGAGTTTTTGTGCGGTGACGGTGAAGAGACCCACTTCGTATGCAATCCATGTGCTGATAACGGCCAGACTCGTTATTGGTGCGCTGGTTGCGTCAACGAGGAAGGCGAGTTTTTCGCGACTGATTCCGAACCGGTCTGTAACGGGGCGCATTGAAGAGCCGACGATTACGGCATTTGAATAGTCGTCGATGAAGTAGATGAGTCCCATCAGGGCGGCGGCGGCCTGGGCGGATTTTTGAGTTTTGATCAGCGGCAGGATTTTTTGGAGTATTGCATTGAAGCCTCCTGAGACAATGATGATTTCGACCATGGCAAAAATTGGGGGCACGAATGAAAGTATTTTCAAATTTTCTGCGTTTGTTAAGGTATCGATTGGGTAGAAGATGCTTGCTTTAAGGCCTGCGATGATGGCGCTCATGCTGGTGGGATCGGATGGCAGAGTTGTGAGCAGGCCCCCTGTGATGATAGCAATGGCAATGCTGAGCAGTACGTTTCGTGTAAGAAATGCCAGCACAATTGTCAACAGCGGTGGTATGATGCTGTACCATGGGGCCGTTTGGGTGTCGGCTGTCTGGCGCGGTTCAGACAGGGCCGCCATCGCACAGATGGCAGTGAAGATGGCAGCAGAAGCAGCAGTTTTAAAGAGAAGTTTTGTTTTCACGAGTTCTGTTCAACTGGGCGCTTTGGTTTTACTATATATACCTACCCAATTATCTACTGAGTTTCATTTCTACTTTAGCAAGAACAGGCTCAACAGCTCACATTAAGTTAGCCGCTGAAATCACCCC
>CAZWME010000010.1:0-11686 GCA_964634515.1 uncultured Pirellulales bacterium
GTTCTTAAACTGATGGGGACAGGATGGCGAGGCAAAATCGCCTGGACGGATGTGGAAATAACAAACAATAGTAGTGGCCAGCCGGAGGTTGCTCTGTATGGCGAGGTGGAAAAAATTGCCGGCAAACTTGGAATTAACCATATAAGCATAAGCATTACACATACAGCGAATTTCGCCATTGCATCTGCAGTCGCGCTGACAGAGAAAAGTTGAAAGTGCCTAAAGTAACTTTGTAAATTCTTCGATAGTAAGTTCAGCGTCGCGCAGTAATTTGCGTATGAGACCTTTGCCTAATGTTTTATGACGAGGTATAGTTAAGGGCTGTTTAGCATTATCGCTTTTGTGGCGCATTCGTATATGGCTACCTCGTTGACGAATGACTTGATAACCCATCTTTTCAAAACATTTCACTGCTTGATTGCCGGAAATGACAGGTAATTTAGGCATAAGATAGTGTGTAGAAACTTAATTCCTGGGGATGGAAATTTTTAAGGGCTTCTTTATTTTCTTTTTCTTCGAGACATAAGTCAATTACTTCTCGAATGTTTTTCAGGGCCTGGTCTATGGTTTTTCCCTGGCTATAGCATCCCGAGAAGACAGGACATTCAACCACATAGAATCCGTCTTCATCTTTTTCTATTAATATGGGTAACTGATGGTTTTTCTTCATTTTCGATTACCTCTACTAATTATTACCCATAATGATACCATATAAGTTCTTAAAAATCAAGTAATTTGTTATATCTAATATCAAGCATCGAGCATCAAACAGCCAGAGTGGTGCTCACTTGCCGGGCAGACTGTCATGATTGCTGGATTGTCTTCAATTTCAATCCCTAAAAGCGCACAACAGAAAGCTCAGTGGGCGAGGCTTTCTACAGAGAGCTTCAACTCCGAGAAACCGGGATGAGGGCTGTTGTCGGCTCCGGCGTTTGGGCGGCGCTCACGCGCTGCCGCCGAGTGGGACATCAGACTCGCGACGCAACCCACGATCGCGTAGGTCGGTTCGCCGAGCCATGTGACTGATTGCTTGGTAGATATTGCTGTGCGTATAGTTTGTCCCAAACTCCAGATTTACTTGGGCTCGGATCAAATCCAAGTTCACACTGTATGGCAGGTCATCGCGAACAATCCCGTAATGAGCAGTGCGCTGGTCCAAGTATCGTTCGTAAGCGAATACTTGATGCTGTTCGTTCATGATTCTCCTCCCGACTAATCTCGCAACTCAACTATGATTATATGGTTTCCGTACAGCACACCATATTCGTTTGATCGCTCGTATGAAGCGTCTTGCCGTCCAGTGAGCCACGAACGTTTGCTCAATTGTTTATCCGGTCGCAACATAGGCTTTAGCTTGCCACTTGCAAGGCGTCTTGCGCTTCGCGAGGCAGTTCGACAAGAACGAAGTATGACTCAGGATATAGGTAGTCCTCCCCGGACTCGTCAACGATTCTCAGGTATCCTTCCTTTGCTGCCTCATCGTCCGGCAGGACTCTGTAAATCTTACGCTTTTCCAAATCCTCACATTCCTTGTTCTCTATGCAAAGCGCAAATGACTGTTCTTTGTTTTCTTTAGCCATAATTTTAATCCAGTAATCTTTTGATTTTTAACTTCTTTCTGCCTACGCCATGGGCTTCATACCAGTGAATCTCAGCATTGCGGATGCTTCCACTCTGAAGGCGGACTTTAGCAGTCCCTTTAAGTTTTCGCCATTTAAAAGAGCCATATTGTTTACGAAGCCGCATAATATCTCTGATTTTCCCACCGCTGGCTATCGTTTCAATACTCTTAATCTCACCTATTATCTCAAAATGCATACCAAATCCTTTAGTCTTATACCATATATTAGAAAAATGGCATCAATTGTCAAGACTTGATTAGAACATTCAAAAAGCTATACTGGTTAAATATGTCCAACAGAATGAAAACAAATGAATTTGATTGCGTTGTTATAGGTGGAGGTCACGCCGGTGTCGAGGCTGCTCATGCCGCGGCGAGAATCGGTGCCAAAACCTGCCTTTTAACCATAAGCAAAGACACGATAGCAAAGATGAGCTGCAATCCGGCTATCGGCGGTCTTGCAAAAGGGCAGATTGCGCGCGAGGTCGATGCGATGGGAGGGCTGATGGGACTGGCGATAGATGCAACGGGTATTCAATTTCGTCTGTTGAACTGCTCGAAAGGCCCGGCTGTGCAGGCCCCGCGTGCGCAGGCTGACAAATACAAATATAAAAATTATGTCCGTATGCAGCTCGAACAAACAACGAATCTGACGATAGTTGAAGCGACGGCGGCTGAGATTATAACCCGGGAAAAAAAAGTGCGGGCGGTACGCTGCAGTGATGGAAGGATATACAACACTCCAACGATAATTCTAACGACAGGGACATTTCTTAGTGGCTTAATGCATATAGGAACAGAACAGTTCGCCGGCGGAAGGCTCGGTGAGCCGGCCGCCAATGAACTTTCGGAAAGTCTCCGGCAGCTTGGACTGAAACTTGAAAGGCTAAAAACCGGCACACCGGCCAGACTGGATACTGCGACAATCGATTTGGACAAGCTCGAGATCCAGCAGGGGGATGAAAAACCAGTTCCTTTCTCATTTATGAACGAAACGATAACTCGTCCGCAGATTCCGTGCTGGATAACCTATACGAATGAAAAAATACATAATCTAATCCGAGACAACCTGCAGCGTGCACCACTTTATTCGGGACAAATCACTTCCACTGGTCCCCGGTATTGCCCGAGTATTGAGACAAAAATCATACGCTTCGCGGATAAGAAGCGGCATCAGGTGTTTCTGGAACCTGAAGACGAAGAAAAAACAACTATCTACTGCAACGGCATGAGCACTTCTCTACCAAAGGATGTGCAGGAACAAATGTTCAAATTACTACCCGGGACGGAGAATGCTCGGATTATTCATTACGGCTATGCGATTGAATACGATTATTGTCCGCCGACTCAGCTCAAGCCCAATCTGGAGACAAGAAAGGTCTCGGGGCTGTTTCTGGCAGGACAGATAAACGGGACAAGCGGGTATGAAGAGGCGGCCGGGCAGGGTCTCGTGGCCGGTATCAATGCGGCAAGAAAACTCCAGAGCAAAGAGCCGCTCATACCCGGCAGAGACCAGGCGTATATCGGGGTGATGATAGATGATTTGCTGACCAGGGGGCTTGATGAGCCGTATCGGATGTTCACGTCGAGGGCTGAATATCGACTTCTCTTGAGAGCCGACAATGCGGACCGAAGATTGACTCAAATCGGCAAATCGGTCGGGCTTGTGGAAGAAAAACGGTGGATAAGATTGCAGACTAAACTCGAGAACATCAATAAACTTAAGAGCTACCTGAAAAATAACCGTTCGGAAGGGATAAGTTTGTGGGACCAGCTTCGCCGGCCACATAATACTCTTATGGAGAAGATGGCCGAGAATCCTGATATTAAGAATATGAATCTTGCTGAAGATATTTTTCAGGCGGTTGCTATTGATGCCAAGTATGAGGGTTATTTAGCTAAACAGGAGCGTCTGGTGGCTGGTTTCAGGCTTTTGGAGAAAAAGAATATCCCGGCAGATTTGGACTATAACGGCATCTCACATCTACGGGCGGAAGCTAAAGAGAGGCTGTCTGCTTTCAGGCCGAGTACATTCGGCCAGGCCTCTCGAATAAGCGGTATAACACCGGCTGATATTATGGTGATTCAAATTCATCTGAAAAAAAGCAATGACAGAGTTGTCTGAAAATATTTATAACATCCATGCTGCGCGTAATGAGCCTAAGTTTAAGCTCTGGCGTTCGGCAGGACTGCTGCTGACTTACAAATGCAACTGTGCCTGTGAGTTTTGTTATTATAATTGCGGTCCCGAGAAGAATGGCCTGATGCCTGTGGAGACGGCTATAAGCGCGTGGCGCTCGCTGAAAATCCTCGCCGGCGAGAGCGCAAAAATACATATCACCGGCGGCGAACCCTTTTTGTATTGGGAAAGACTGCAGCAAATTCTCGACCAGGCAAGGAATCAAAAGCTCGGAAAAGTCGATTTGATAGAGACAAACGGTTTCTGGGCCACTAATGAAAAAGTTATAAGGCAGCGGCTGAAAAGGCTTGACGAGCTTGGGATGAACAGATTTAAGGTCAGCACAGACCCGTTTCATCAGGAGTATGTTGATATAAAATCGATACGCCGATTAGCTGCGATAGCGACCGAGGTTCTGGGGCCCGAGCGGGTGCTGGTTCGCTGGAAGAAGTATTTAGATGATCCGATAGAAATGAAAAGTCTATCATCTGCTGAGCGTGAACAAAAGTACGTAAGCGCCATGAAAGATTATCCATGTCGTTTTACCGGTCGGGCAGCGGGCGGGCTGGCTGAATTAGCAGCCTCAAAGCCGATAGAGACATTTGATTCGGTGAATTGCAAATCAGATTTTCTCGGCGCAAAAGGCGTGCATATCGATCCGTTCGGCAATGTCTTTAGCGGTACATGCAGCGGCATTATATTCGGGAATGTAAATCAAACGAAACTTGAGGATATTTGGAAGCAATTCGGCCCTGATGTAAACAAGTTTATCGATACATTATTTAATTTTGGCCCGTTTGGACTGCTCGATGAGGCCACTATGCTCGGTTATAAAAAAGCGAATTTCTATGCAGGTAAATGCCATCTTTGCACAAGTATCCGGCAGCATTTCTTAAATAGCGGCCTTGAGGAATCGATAATCGGCCCTGCTGAATGTTACTCCGGGACGCCACTGGCCGAAAAAAATATTTAAAATATTTCTTTTTTTTGTTGACAACTTGTACATTTGTACGATATTGTGTTGTACAAATGTACAATACGATTGTAAAAGGAGATTGCTATGACACAGAAACAGTTACCTGCTTTAAGCCCATCTGAAACAGAAATCCTAAGATTGGTATGGCAGATTGATAAGGCTACCGTGCAGGAAGTTTGTAATAAACTGCCCGCCAGGAGAAAAATAGCTTATGCGACAGTTCAAACCCTGCTTCGCCGGCTGGAAAAGAAAGGCTATCTTAAACACAATATCCAGGGCAAGGCCCACGTCTTTTTCCCAGCGGTCAAGAGGGAACACGTCATAAAAAGGTCGGTCGGTGATTTTTTGGACAGACTATTCGGCGGCGACCCAATTCCGCTTATGCAGTACTTAGCCGAACACGGTAAAATCAGCGCCGACGATATCGAAAAGCTCAAACGATTAACAGGTAAAAAATAGCAAGTAATTTTTTGCGGAGTGGTAACAATGGAAAATTATTTAAGCCCAATCACAAATTATCTGCTGACGCAAAGCTGGCAGATAGCAATTCTGGTTGTTGTAATAGCAGCAATAAATATGGCGCTAAAAAACAGGAGTGCACATATTCGCTACCTGCTCTGGTTGATTGTCTTAACTAAATGTCTCGTGCCGCCTTTAGTCACCGTGCCTTTGGCAATTCTGCCGCAAGTTAAGACGCCAGAACTGACTTTAATTCCGAATGTTGAAATGCCTGTTGTTAATGACCAAACGGCAGATATGGTTAGGCCTAAGCCTATCGCGATACCTTCAGTGCCGGTAACATCACCAACTATTATGGAAAGATTGGCAAGAGTGACCACCAGGCAGTGGCTCTGCTTTGGCTGGCTTGCGGGAGTAGCTGTATTTGTCCTTTTTGCCGTGATAAAGGCATTACGGACCGAGTTGTGGCTTAAATGTAAGCGAAAGTTACTTCCAGCCGAACTAAAATGCGAGGTTGAGGAGCTATTCTCTGACGTCGGTGTCAGGACATTCCCAAAGGTCTGGCTGGTTGATGGCATAGGCCAGCCGTTCGTATGGGGCTTGCTGCGAGGAAATATCTATCTGCCGGACGATTTCATTAAAGTCAATAGTGCCGAGCATCGCAGAGGTGTCTTAGGCCATGAGATAAGCCACATCCTGCGTTTTGATGCTGCGGTGAATTTCCTGCAAATAATCGCCCAGACCGTTTTCTGGTTCCATCCCTTTGTATGGTGGGCGAACAAAAATATCCGCGCCGAGCGGGAGAAATGCTGCGACGAAATGGCAATCGCCCGCTTAGGCGCTAAGGCCAGAGATTATAGCGTTGCGATTGTGGATACATTAGTTACTGAGTATGAATCGACTCGGCCTATTCCATCGTTGGCCATAGCCGGGCCTGTAAAAAATATTGAAGAAAGGATAAAGACCATGTTAAAGCCAGGAAAAAAATTCTACAAACACCCAAGCTTAATGGCCGTGACGGTCGTGTTGCTTTTAGCTTTATTGGTCGTTCCTACGGTATTTGTACTAACCGCTCGGGCAGGAACATCAGCCCCGGTGCAGACCGGCGGCCAATCCTTACCTCAGGAAGGAGGTACCAAGTCCCCTCGTTTTGGAGGTATGGCAATGACCCGTGAGCCTGTACCTACGATGGACGCGATAGCTGCTGCAGAATCGCCCGTCACCAAACTGCCCCAGATCAGGGAACCGGACTCTGGACCGTTCGGTGCCGTGGCAGGCCGTAGGGTGGGAGCCCAGGCCGTTGTGGAGCCGGCCACAACCAGGGTCCTGCACTTTCCTCAGGACCAGTCGGTTGGTGTGGTCTATTTGCAGGATGAGAACCTTGTCATTCCCGAGACGGTCAAAGGATATCACTCGGGATATACGTATGCGGAGCGTGAGAACTTCTCTTGTGCCCGGGGCGATGTCCACATCCCGGCCGGAAAACGAGTTATCCTGACTATCAGGGGAGTAGGGGCGAGCCCGGAGCGTTACCGGAAGGTCCTGGAGTCAATCGGTCCGGACGATCTCCACGGCCTGGAATTCTTATTCGTCCCGGCTATCGACGACGACATAATGCCACTGGTTACCCGGCTGACAGGGCTGAGAAAACTGAGCTTGGGCGGTGTGCGAGTGAGCGCAAGAGGCCTGGCACCTATCGCTCAGCTTCCTCAACTGGAAGAGCTTTCCACTCCCAAGGGGATGACTGATGCGGGGATGGCCGAGATTGCGAAAATCCAGTCCCTCAAGAGTCTTGACGTGGCCCTTGACCGGATGACCGACGAGGGACTGAGGTCGCTGGGCAAACTGGTATCCCTGGAGGTTTTGTCCTTGTACGGCAATTCCAGGATGACCGATAACGGCTTGAAGGCCCTGACACAGTTGCGTTCATTGAGGCATCTACGTCTTGGTAAGGAGGGACTTTTCACTGACCGCGGCATGGATTATCTTGCGGCACTGCCATCGCTGAAGGTGCTATGGCTTGATACCCACAATGTAACTGATGAAGGATTGCGTCGGCTCTCAAAGAGCCGGTCATTAGAGCGACTCTGTATTTGCTGGTTGGACAATATCACGGATCGCGGCATCGCATACCTGACGGCCATGTCTCAACTCAAAGGGCTGAATGCAGCACACGTTAATCTCCTTACGAATGCGACGATGGCTCATTTGGCGACTATGCCCAACATCGAAGATTTGCGCCTTCCGTATAGATTCACAGATGCCGGTATCAAACACTTGGCAAACCTTGGCCATCTGAAGTACCTTTGGGTCAGTTGTATTGGCAATTCACCCCTGACCGACAAAGCCCTGGCGACTTTAAGTAAGTTGCGCCAGCTCGAAGAATTGCATATTGGGGGGACCGGATTTACGAACAATGGAATCGAACTGCTCCAGAATCTTGAGAACCTCTCAGCCCTGCACATTGCTTTCTGGTCCGGATTGGATAATGAGACGCTGAAGAAGTTGGCCAGGCTGCAGAAGCTGAAGAGCTTGTCGTTCGGCTTATCCAACAACGTGACAATGTCCGGATTGAATGCTTTAAACAGGCTTTCCGGTTTGGAGAGTATATCCGTTTACGATATTCGTCAGGATGATGGGGGACTGGACCTCTCAGGTCTTAAGAAACTTAGAGGCTTGAGAATTATGATGCGGCATAAAACAACCAGAGTCGATAACGGGTTTGTGAGTACATGGAACGAGTACCACGATAGCGATCTGATGTCTTTGTCCGGATTGACAAACCTGGAGGACCTCAGTCTCACCGGCCCCGGCATCGGAGATGCCGGTCTCAAACACCTCGCCGCCTTGACAAACCTGAAGTATTTGTATATCCAGGGTGGCGCCAATTTGACTGCCGATGGATTAAGGCATCTGGCAAACATGCGCAGGCTCGACAGCCTTTTCATAGGTGATAGCCGAATAACGGAGCGTGGGCTTGCACATCTATACGACCTGAAGACCCTGCACATCATTACCATTAAATCAGACGTGCCGATCAGCGGGCAGGCCATCATCCGGCTCCGGAGCGAACTGCCTCACCTCCAGAGCCTCGATATCTCCCAGCCCAAACCACCGGCAAGAAGGCCCCGGACTTCAAAGTCGAGAGTTGGGGGACAAGCCGGCTCTGTCAAACCAGGTTCCACACGAACACGCAACAGCACGAGGAGGTGACGGTAGTATAAGAAGGCCCAATTCTCTTATGCAGATTGCGGTCAGTTTTGCGTTCAGTAACTTCGTATTGTCGAGTTCTTATGCTCTTTTTCTTGGCATTGCGGTAGCTTCGATTTCAAACAGCAGGTCATCACGGCAGATATCGCAAATGACCGTTATCCACGGCCAGGGTAGGGTGTCCCTGAAAGAGTTGAATACCCTCTCGACTTCGGTTGTTTTGCAGTAGGCTATGACCTGCACAACATCTTCATCGATGCAGTGCATATCACTTAGAACAGCACGAACATTTTCTATGGTTGTATTTATCTGGCCCGCTGCATCGCCTATATGCGTAGTGGCCCCATCTGCATCGATAGAGGCGGTTCCGGAAACAAATACTGTTTGGCCGGCAGGAGTAACTGTTTTTGACGCCCGTGAGAAGGCCGAACCATAATCCAGTGCAGACTGCTGTTTCCCTCCCGCCTGAAGGTACTTTGTACAGTCAACCGGTTCAAGTACCGCCATCAGGTCCATCGCACAGTCGCCGCCATCAGCCGGTCCAAGCCCAATACCCGTGCTGGCGGGCATCGACTGGCGCGTCCCGGCCCCGATAAGGCCTCTCTTGGTGAAAAACTCATTTCTGACCTCATTGAATTCGTCATACCATGAAAGAATATCTTTTAGCCACATCCACGTACGCGGAACCGAGAGGAAATCGGCCCCGAATTGTTCGAGTGCAGATTCGGCCTTTTCCATCATAGTCTGAGCATGGGTGGTGACCTGTTTACCCTGCTGGTCGGAAATAGACGAAAGCGAAAGATATGCTCGGCCGGGTACGCGAAGAATTCGTCCGCATCTGATTTCATTCAGACTGACCACCTCGGGTTTGTTTTCACAGCTTATTGCGTGGACCTGCACCCCGGCTACAGGACCAAGTAATCCTTCTTTTGCTACTAACAAGCTCGGCGCAACTCCATCATCAAGTTTTCCATAGGCCTCTGAGCGTGCGTGAGTGATAATTTCCATCGCTTCTTGAGTTGCAAAGACCCTTTCTTGGAAAATATGTGCCTTCTTCGATTGAAGGATATCAGAAATGTTTGAAAAAATTTCTTCTGCGTGCTCGGCTGGGGATGCACTTTCAATAGGCGCTGCAGAAATATAGATTTCAGTTGCCCCAGTGGATTCGATGCTGTGTGTATGTATGTTTACAGTCATTTCTTACCTTATATCAGAGAATTAGTTATAAATCAAAAATCTTATCTGCCTATAAGGCAGGCTTTCTTAACGGGAATTCTAATCTCATCATTTGGAAAAGGCAAGAAAATCTTATCTGCCTTAAGGCAGTTGACTTACAGAATATCTATCTGCCTATAAGGCATTTTACCTACCTGCCTAAAGGCAGTATATCTAATCGGCGTTTTATTCACGTCCGATCAGCCACGGCTCAGTAGGTTCCGGGAGTGTCCCGCCTTTAGGGGTAGCCATAGTCACAGGTATTTGGCCCGGTATTTTTCGAGTGCTTCGAGCAACCCGCCCCAGCTTTTCTTTTGTTACGCCAACAGGCTCCTGTATTAATTCGGGGACGCTGTAAGTCCAAAGGCAGGAGTCGTAGTAAGATGGATCTTTCTGAGGCAGCAGTATGGGATTATATACCTTACCTTGCCGGTCAACATAGCTAAGATAGGTTCGTGTAAATACCCCACCTCGCCTTTTACTGCTGAAAACTATCCATCGTCCGTTACTCGACCAGCTATGCCATGATTCGCTTTTGTTGCTGTTTATTTTAAGCCGGCGGTATTCATACTTGCCGGTTCGCTGTGCGGCTTCGAGATCTATCATGTACAGGTCGCTGCTTTCCTGGTAAACAGGGAAACAGCCGTAGCTGCACATACAGAACAGCAGCCAGCGTCCATCGGGACTGATTCGCGGTAGAAGAATGCTCAGACCTGTTTCCTGAACGGAAAGTACGTTTTCCAGCTCGCCCCATGTGTCGCTGTCAATGTCGTAACTTATTCGGACCAGGTCGTACTTGATTTCGTTAAAGTTGCCGGGAATTATATTACGATCCGACCATGTTAACGGTGCGCTGCAGAAATACAAATAACGGCCGTCAGGCGACCAAACTGGATATGTTTCAAGACGGTCCTTTTTAGAAATCTGAGGCGTGGTTTTTATGGTCTTGGAATCAACCAGGTAGTAAGCCAGCAGGGAATCAAGATCAATTACGTCACGAACCTCACTTGCGGCTGTATGAAAGAACTGATGCACCTTGTTGATAGAATATGCCGCGACCCGGCCGGACGGATGCCACGAGGTATAACCGAATTTTGTCCCAATCTTGTTTACATCTCCATTTTCGATAAACAATACGGAGCTGCCATATAACGAACTGCGGATGCCGATAAACATTTTGTCCGTCCGATTGTTGCAAAATGTGTGACAGTTCAGACAACCGCCTTTGAAATAATCGTTATCAAGTATGAGAGATTCGTCGAATCGATTCAAATTTCGCTGATAAATACCCATCTTTCTCCAAAAACCATGGCCTGGATGAATTCTTCTATATACCAGGAAACCATCTATGTCTTCATTGGCGATTCGATTGGTAATGGAAGAAAAACGGTTCCATTGTACCGTGGCAGCCGGTGAATTTGCTGTTTTTACAAAGACATCAAAATTCAACTGTTCTCCACGGTTGGCGTTGAGCAGTCCGTGCCATCGGTTCTGGCCAATCATAATCTTTGGTGAACGGCTGAAGATTTGGATAGCTCTGCCTTTTTTAGAGTGTATTTTTACGCAATACTGTGAGCCGCTTTCTTCAACCAAAAAGTTCAAAGGTGCGATGTTCGGCGGAATGACGGTCTCGCAATAGTCGGGGTTTATTTTAGGAGTGCGATCAATCAAACTGTACTGGTCTATCTTCCGGTCGGGTTGTAAAAAAAGCCCTGTTCCCGCGGAGTTATGCAGGGCATAAACAAGTACACCGGCGGATAATATTACAAGTATTAACAGTATGAACAAGTATCGGTAATGTTTGCTCATTGCTCCG
The DNA here is from genome assembly GCA_964634515.1 of uncultured Pirellulales bacterium. Classification (GTDB taxonomy): domain Bacteria; phylum Planctomycetota; class Phycisphaerae; order Sedimentisphaerales; family Anaerobacaceae; genus NIOZ-UU13. The sequence goes on from CAZWME010000010.1 coordinate 11,477, forward strand.
TTCCCTAACGTCCATAAACGTAGTAAAAGAAATAGCTGTTCCGGTAATCTTTTGCCAATTTATTGTAGGCGGCCTGTTTGTTTTTTCCGTATTCGTTCAAGACCTGATTAAAGCCGTCAAAACGCTGACGTGATTCGGCGCTGAGCTGGCGACCGCGCAGGTTAACTGGTTTTCTGACGCTGAAAACATATATTAACATTGCCTCTTCAT
>CAZWME010000010.1:11696-16946 GCA_964634515.1 uncultured Pirellulales bacterium
AATCGGGGAAACTGAGAAGCGCCGAAATCATCTAATCGGTCAAGGTTCTGAACAAATTTATCCAGCCGACCGTTCAGCAGATACCAGCTCATCAGGTATTCGAAGGCCATACGGTTTTGCCTGTTCTTTTCCAAAAGCTGCAATAAAGTAACCTCAATATTATGAAGGGCTGTAAATCCATAATCCTTCTCCATACGGATAGAACGTAAACGCTGAATTTCTTTGTCCTCGGACAGGTCCGGGTCTGATTTCAAATGCTCCAGATAATTATTAGCCCAGTTGTCGTAAAACAATGTTTTGCTTAGTGCTCCGAGATAAATCCGTGCAGAATCATAATTGGCCTTAACCATGTTTATTAAAGCCAGCTCTTTTAAAATTGAGGGGCGTTCCCCGAGTCCTTCCAGAGATTCTGTAAGAGCATTTTCTGCCATATTCACAAGACCAATTTCAAGATAGGTGCCGGATTTCTTGCAGGATGCGTGTTTGTATTTTTTAGTGCTCAGAAAAAGGGTGTGAGGATTCTGTGGCCAGGAGAACATATTGTAGCTTAGTCGGCCGGTATGATATAAAGCCCTGTTGACTGCATGAACTACAAAATAGTTGTCCGGAAAGCATCGAGCTGCTCTGAGCAATTCCGGCCACATTCTCTGGTGGGCATAAAAATCAGTTACAAATACAGTTTTTTTCTCTTTATCATAGGAAAAGAATACGGCGGTAGAGGCAATGGCCAGCAGAACCAATGATTCGATAATCCATTTCAACACCGGCGAGTTGATGTTGAATTTCATTTTTGCCGGCAACGGATTGAGATGATTTATTATTTTTGAATTTTGTATTATTTGCCAAAATCCCGAGGCAAGTATAGTTAAAGGCAGGAACGAATAAAGTATGAAGATTATCGATATCATCTTTCTGCGATTATCAAAAGACAGAATTTTCCAGGATAAAGGTGATAAATCGCTGTAGGCATCGATAATATTTACGCCGAAGACAAGAACTCCCTCGACGTATGGAATGACTGCCGCTGATAAGAGATATAAAAGCCCCAATAGGCATTGACGCCTGAAAAGTAATTCGTACATCGCACAGAGTACCGCAAAAAGCAAATACGCTCCGGCGGCTATCGTGTACAAAATGACGGACAAAACCAGTACAACAATCAGACGATAGATGTTCGAAGTAAGGGAGTGTGTAATCCTTAAGTATAAACAAACGAAAATCAGCGTTACTAAAAATGCCATTGTGGTAATGAAGTGAAATGTATATTGAGTATAAATAATAAGCAAAAGAATGGGCCCGATGAAACGAAGCAGGCGAAGATGAAATAAGTTTACGGCTTTTAAGATGCAGCCGAAACATGCGGAGATCAACCATGCTTGTATCGTTACTACGAGTGCTCCGGCCCAGCTAATATAAAACAACTGAGACAGGAACGCTCCGGTGTGTTCGACAAGTCCGCCCGGATGTGATAATAGCCCGCGAAAGAATGCCCAGCCTTTGTAAAAGACAGGGAAATTTGTAATAACCTCGGTACAATTATATATCAGGCGCAAATCAACAACAAGCCAGAGGTACAGACAGAACAGGACAAAAAAGATAAGGCTTCGGCTCGTTCTGTCAATATCCTGTGCCAATAATTTCCTAAGTGAACCTGGCATTATTTCTGTCTCAAAATATCTCTTCTCGAAAATATTTCAAATGTTCCAAACATCAGCGCCGGGCATTCTCTGAAGGAAGCCATTGCTACGTATTTTATACGGCATAATGAACAGGAATATTTAAAAAATTATACTGTATCCGGTTTGAAATGTACCTGCTTTTTATGGATTCCGTTCTGGAAGGTGTCGATAAAAATAATAAAAAAAGTACAAAACCGTAACAAAACAGTAACATACAGATGTCATAATTGCTCCTGTTAAATGTAACCGTATGTTTGTTAATCTATTTGAAAGGAGCACAATTATGGAAAAGTGGAAGAGCATTACAATCATTTTCCTGCTGGCGGTTGTGGGCCTTGGCACAGTAACTTTTGCCAAGAGTTCCGGAACGTTGCTACAGGAAGGGCTGTACGCCGAGGAGGTCGATGGCGACATCGACGCGGCGATTAAAATCTACGAGCGGTTAATCGCCGAGAGTTCCGCCCAGAGGTCTCACATTGCCCAGGGAATGTATCGCTTGGGTATGTGTTATCTTAAGAAGCAGAATGAGCAGCGGGCCAAGGAAGTTTTTGGAAAGTTGGTTGCCAACTACAGTGACCAAACCAGAGTTGTTAACAAGGTCAAGCCTCTTCTGGAAGAGCTTGGTAATGCCGACCCGGCGGCCCTGATGCCGCCTGGGACCTTGGTCTATTTGGAAACAGGCAGCCCGGGAAGGCAAATCGAAACTATTCTGAATATGCTCAAGGGAACTCCGTTTGAAAATCCTCTTGCGGTTCTCGGTGGTGGTAAGGCCGGGAAGTCACCCGGAGATATATTTGGTGCCCTTATGAATCCGGCTATGATGGCTGAATTCAAGAAGATACGCGGAATGGGAGTAGGCATTAACGGTGTTGCTCAAAATAATCCGCCGTTTACAGCAGTGTTATTTCCCGGAAAGAGCGATGCCTTGCGGGGTTTAATCTTGGCGGGATTGGGTATGGTTGGAACACCGGGCGAACCTATCGAAGGTATGCAAACCGTGACTATTTCGGGTATGACAGGCGCCGCTTACGATGATAATATAGTAATCATCGCACAGCCGGCCGAACAATTGGCCTGGAGCGTAAAGCAATACAAGGGCGTAACCAGCGAGCCTACGCTTGCATCGACTAACAAATCCTTTGCTAAAGTCGGCAAGAAAGCACGTCAGGAGAATGCTCTTACTCTCTGGGCGAATCTGGATGAAGTATTCGCGGGTCTTTCGGAAATAATTCCGGCAGACCAGATTCCCGGACAAATCCGTCTTGCCGACGGTGTTGCCGATTTTGAGAATATCGACGATTTGATTGTCTTTTTCAACATTCAGGAAGACGGAATCGCTCTTGAACACAACATAGCTTTTAAGGATGGGCATAACTGTCTTGCTTACAACATGATTCGTACCCCGAACTTGAGCAGGGCCGGCTTCGAGGCCGTTCCATCCGAGGCTGTTGGTCTTCTCAGTATCGCTCTTGGCCAGGCTGGAAGCGCACAGGGCCTGGCAGCAAGTAAAAGCATAAAGAATTTCACAGGCCTTGATATCGGCAGGGAAATCTTTGCCAATATTGAACAGATAAACCTGTTTGCTTTGCCGCCGGACAGCTCTTCAAACGGAAGTAATATAGGAGCACCCCCAATAGCGGCCAATATTGGTCTGGCAGTAACAAGCCGCAATCCACAGCAGACTCGCCGGATTCTGACTCAATTGTTGACGGTGGCCAATTTGGTAACCGGCCAATCTGACGATGGACAGCCCGCTGATGATACCGGCAAGTACCAAATTGGACTTGTTAACAATCAGAAACTCCACTGTTATATGAACCAGATGAATAAGACGACTGTTCTATCGTTAAATCCGGATGTTGTTGAGACTTCGGTTTCGGCAATCAAGAGACGCAGGTCGGTTTGTACGTCCGGTCCCTTAAACGAAGCGGTCAGCAAGTTGTCGCCATCTATCAGCAAACTGGTGTTGGTTAACGTTGGCGGAGGCATACGTGTTGCCGATGCTTATCTAACAACGACATACAACAATCCGCAAAATCCGGCACATAAATTGTATGCTCAGTTGGCACAGACCTTTGATAAAACAAGCATCCAGTTAGGCACCGATGAGAGGATTAACAACTTGAATGTGCGCTTTAGTATAGACCAGCTTCCCCCACTGGATAACATTTTTCCTCTGCTAATGCAGATGTCCCAGACTGACCCTACGGTGAAGGCCATGGCTACAAAGCCCCAGCCGAGTGAGGGAGCTACGATTGGTATAGAGGCTATGTCAAAACTCAAGTGGAAGCCGGGAGCAAACGCTAAATCACATAAAATTTATTTTGGTACCCAGGCCGGCCGGCTTCCGCTTTTAGCTGATGTAACAAGTTCCGGTCATGACGAAATACCCCAACTTGAAGAGAGCACCAGGTATTACTGGCGTGTTGATGAGGTTTGGGCCGACGGTACTGTTATAGCCGGGGATGTTTGGAGTTTTAATACGGGCTCTCTGGTGGCCTTGTGGAAACTGGATGAGACCAGTGGTAACATTGCGAAAGATTCCGTCGGGAATAATAACGGCACACTCATTGGTGATCCGCAGTGGCAGCCATCCGCTGGTAAAATAAGAGGGGCGCTGGAACTTGACGGTGACGGCGACTTTGTGAAGATTGGCGCCGAATCGGACTTTGATATGGCCGATCAGATTACCATTTCCACCTGGATAAAAGTCAGCCAGTTCGATAAAGAATGGCAGGCAGCCATAGCCAAGGGCGATAGTGCCTGGAGGATACAGCGCAACCAGAGCGAAGATTCTCTCGAATTTGCCTGCACCGGGCTGAAAATTCCGAGCGGTGCTCCCTGGGGGAATTTATATGGAAAAAGAAGTGTAAATGATGGACAATGGCACCATATTGCTGCTATATATGATGGAAGTAAAATGTACTTAATCATAGATGGTGATTTGGACAGTTCACAACCGGCATCGGGCAGAATAAACACAAATAATGAACCGGTCTATATTGGTGAAAATTCGGAAAATACAGGACGTTGCTGGAACGGCTTGATAGACGATGTTCGCGTTTACAACTATGCTCTAACGAAAGAAGAGGTAACGGCACTTTCCAATCAATAAGGTAAACAGTAACCGCAAGTGAAAACGAAAACCATAGGTAATATCAGTGCTGGTAACCAACTGCGGTGGGTAGTATTATTGCTTGCTATAGCGATAATACTGCCCACTGTCTGTTTGCTTTGGTTTATGAGCCAGGCGGTCAGAAACGAGCGTCTGGCGGTAAGGCAGAAACTGACTGTGGTTTACCAGCAACGCCTGGAGATATTAAGTAAAAGAATTGATGATCTCTGGTCGGCAAGAATAAGCGTTATCGAAGATGAAACAGCGGTGCAGCGACAGCCTATTAAGATATTTGACAGGCTTTCAGGCCGAGACAGCCTGAAAAATGATCCGAATATATGTAATGCGGTTATTATCTATGACCGTATGGGAAAGTTGGTTTATCCGGTTACGGGAGGTGACGACTATCCGAGTGAATTTACGCCGGAATTCAATTTAGCGTGGACTACCGAATTC
>CAZWME010000010.1:16956-21795 GCA_964634515.1 uncultured Pirellulales bacterium
CTGGGTGTGCCTGACCCGTTATCTCACTTCGCCATTTATGATTTGCCTCAGATGCGGCGTAATATGATTTTACTGTCCAAACGACCGTTAACTGATGAAATTCGATACAACGCCTTTTTCGAATTAACCGATGAAAATTATACCCATGCTATACAATTATATGAACAATTTATCGATTCGGCGGATGATGGCTATTATCTACGTTACAGCGCTTTATTAGGTCAAATCCGCTGCCTGAGAAAGTCAGGTGAATTTGAAAAGGCCGTTACTCTTTGCAGGGAGATGGCTTATGGCCAAATGCCCGAAGATATAGGTTTATCTTCTATAGCACTGATTGCTAAAGCAAGAATCCTGCTTGTTAATCTAAAGAGTCTAACCCGGGAGGGTGTAGGACGCTCGGATTTGGAAAATCTGATTGGTTCTGCTATAAATTATACTCCAGGCAGCGGTTCCGGTTTTTTGCTAATGCCATCGGGAACGAGGATTTTTCTTCTGCGTAAAGCACTTGAAATTGTACAAGAGAGCCAATGGGCCGAAGAACTAAAACCGCAGGTTCTAAGAGCAAAGGAGTTGTTATCAGCCGAAGAATTATCCGCTGCTGTTCTTGAGAGGTATTATACCGGGGCGGCATCGAAACCTTATTCTGAAAAAGATGCAAACGATTTAGTATCGATACTAAGTGCGACGCTGGAAATTATTGAAGGAGTTGAATTGACTGGCTTGACCGAGCAAGTTAGCGAGGAAGCGAAACAACAAATATCTAAAGTGTTAGATGCCTATCAGGCCAGGAAAGTGGGTGCTGGGCCGTTTAGCCGGCCTGCGTTTGCCACATTTGAGTCCTGGTCGGAAGATAGCTTGCGCAGGCTGGAGTTGCCGGAAGATACCTTCGGAATATATCACAATTCCGGCGGTAAAACTTACTTACTATTGAAAAAGGCAAAAGAGTTCGGTTCAGATTTCGATTCATCCGGCGCCGACTTCGAAGAGCTTGGTGTTTCCTATAGAATTACAGACAGTTTCGGTGCTTATGCCTGCGGTTTTGAAAATCCTGAAGAGGCAGCTTTCCTGACTGTTCCTTTGGGCAAATATTTTCCGAGTTGGAATGTTGAGATTCATTTTAAGGATATTGATATCTTTGAAACAACCGCCAACAAGCAAAAAGTTGTATATCTCTGGACAGGTCTGCTGGCTATTGCCGTTATGTTTGCCGCCGGCTTGCTGGCCACCAGGGTTGTAGGAAAACAGATAAGGATAAACAAGCTAAAGAACGATTTCATTGCCACCGTTTCACACGAATTGAAAACACCCCTGGCCTCTATGCGAGTCCTCGTAGATACACTGCTGGAAGGCAGCTACCGAAACCAGCAGCAAGTTACCGAATATCTACAGCTTGTTTCAAAGGAAAACGAAAGGCTTAGTGGGTTGATAGATAACTTTCTTACCTTTTCAAGGATGGAGCGAAATAAGCAGTCATTTGCGATGGCCAGGACAAGCCCTGCTGCAATTGCACGTGATGCTGCAGAGGCGGTTAAGACCAAATTCAGTATGGGTCAATGTAAGTTCGAAGTGAATATCCGTGAGGATTTACCGCAAGTTACCGCCGACCGTGATGCGATGGTAACAGTACTGATAAACCTGCTGGACAATGCGTACAAATATTCTTATGATAACAAGCAGATTGAGCTTAGAGTTTCTCCTGAAGACTCTTTGGTTTGTTTTTATGTTTCTGATAAAGGCAGAGGTATGTCGCGCCGGTCCGTCAGGAAAATATTTAATAGGTTTTATCAGGCCGATAGCAGTCTTTCACGGCATGTCGAAGGCTGTGGGTTGGGGCTAAGCATCGCAAAATTTATTATAGATGCCCACAAAGGTACAATTTCTGTCGAGAGTAAACCCGACAAAGGGAGTACTTTCACCGTGAAATTACCGGCTTGTAATTAAACCTCAGCAGGGAAGGATTAATAAATGAGAAAGGTACTGATTGTTGAAGACAACTCGGCTATGCTGCGGGGTCTTAAGGACAATTTCGAGCTAAAGGGCTACCGCGTCAAGACTGCCCAGGATGGTGAGCAGGGTCTTAAAGCTGCACTGACTGAAAATCCCGACCTGATTATACTCGATATTATGCTGCCAAAAGTCAACGGTTATGAAATATGCAGCGAAGTCCGTAAAAAGAATTTCGATATGCCCATAATCATGCTCACCGCCAAGGACCAGGAATCCGACATTATACTTGGGTTGAATCTTGGCGCGGACGACTACGTGACAAAGCCGTTCAGTATAAAAGAATTAATGGCCCGGGCCGAAGCGTTTATGAGACGCAGAGGCGAGGAGGAACCTGATGTTTATGAATTCGATGGTTACCGGCTTGATACTATCGCGGGCACTCTCACACGAAACGGTAAGGAGATTGAGCTTACACCCGGGGAATTAAAAATGCTGCATCTTTTCCTTAGAAGGATCGGATGTACTCTTACATCCGATGAGGTACGTAATGCCGTATGGGGTTATTCACGCTTTATTACTTTGCAGGACATCGACCAGGCGGTCATTGCCCTGAGGGACAAGATCGAACAAGACCCGAATAATCCGAAATTTATTCACACTGTGGAACTTATTGGTTACAAATTTAAACCGCCGGGAACAAATGGAAACGATACTGATAATTGAAGATGATGCTGTAATGCTTCGGGGCCTGAAGGATAACTTTGAGTTCAAGGGATATGGTGTACTTACTGCGGCCGATGGTGAAGAAGGATTAAATGCTGCTCTTAATAAGAAACCTGATTTAATTCTTCTTGATATTATGCTGCCGAAGATAAACGGCTATGAAATATGCAGGCTCATCCGTAAGGAGAATCTTACTATGCCGATTATAATGCTGACCGCCAAGGGTGAGGAGTCGGATATAATATTAGGATTGAATCTCGGGGCCGATGATTATGTTACCAAGCCCTTCAGTATAAAAGAGCTTCTTGCCCGCGCAGAAGCATTTCTTAGACGAAGCCGGCAAACCGAACAGGACATTTATGAATTCGGAGACTACCAGCTTGATATTCCAGCCAGAAAACTTGCCTGCAAGGGGAATGAAATTAAACTTTCACCGAAAGAGTTCGGATTATTGGAATATTTTGTCAAGAAGCCCGGCCGGGCGCTTACCCGTGATGATATACTGAATATGGTTTGGGGTTATGACAGCTTCATCGGGTCTCGCAGCATCGACCGTTTTGTTACTACATTGCGTAATAAAATCGAACCCGACCCCCACAATCCGATTTTCATTCATACTATCAGGGAAATCGGTTATAAATTTGAACCGCCCGAGGAGAAGTGATTGAGCTATTCATTCGGTGACCGATTGGGCTAAAATTCAATCAGAGTCAAGGGTGTTTATTTTTCTGTTGCTTTAATTGCGTCGGAAAGTTCGAGATTGCCTTCATATAAACTTCGGCCGATTATAACAGCTTCAGCGCCGATTTCGACGAGTTTCGGAATGTCACCCAGCTCTTTTACACCTCCTGAGGCGACTATGGGCATATCTACAGTCTCGATAAGTGCTTTTGTTCTTTCGAGGTTCGGGCCCGTCATCATGCCGTCTTTAGAGATGTCGGTATATATAATCGCCGTCAAAGGCAATTTGGCGGCTTCTGTGGCGAACTCCAATAAATTATGGACGCTGTCCTGCATCCAGCCGTGGGTAGCGACTTTTAAACCCCGGGCGTCGAGGCCGAGTGCAATTTTTCCGCTGAATTTCTCAGCCATTTCGCTGAACCATTCGAAGTCACTTACAGCTTTGGTGCCGATTATTACTCTTTCAAGGCCTATATCGAGCAATTGTTGTATCGATGTTTCGTCACGCAGTCCGCCGCCGACTTCGATTTTGAACAGACCTAAAGCTGCTATCGCTGATATTGTATCGGTATTGGCCGGCCTGCCGACTTTGGCGCCATCCAAATCCACAATGTGCAGCCATTTTGCCCCGGCCAGGCTGAATTCACGGGCCTGTTTGACAGGATCATCCTCATAGTTTATCTGGCGGTCATACTGGCCCTGTATAAGTCGGACACATTTTCCATCTCTTAGGTCGATTGCTGGGATTATGTACATTTTTGTGTCCTTTATCTTTTCCGAATAAAATCGAGTCTGCTATTGTCTTATCGATAAATATTTTGTCAACGATGTTTATGTTTTTTCTTTTGGGATTTTATGTCCTTCAAGGCTTTCTTAACCTCGATATGCTTAAACTCAAAACCTGCTTCCAACAGTCGTTTCGGCTTGACTCTTTGTCCGGACAAAAGTACCTCGTCGGCCATTTCACCTAAAGCCAGCCGCATGATGAACCCCGGGAAAAACAGCCATGAGGGTCTTCTTATCACCCATCCCAATTTTTTGCAAAATCGTTTCATTGTTATCGGTTTCGGAGCTGTGAGGTTAAAAACGCCCTTAAGATTTTCATTTTCTATCAGAAATTTTATTGCAGCGACTTCGTCATCCAGGCTTATCCACGAAAACCATTGCCTGCCGCTGCCTATGTGGCCACCAAGAAAAAACCTGAACGGCTGCATTATTCTTGGCAGAACTCCGCCGCCGTTCCCTAAAACCACGCCTGTACGAATAATTATACATCTGACACCCAGTGACTCTATCTGGCTGGCAATGATTTCAGAATTGCGGCATACATCAGCCAGAAAGCCCTTGCCGGCGGTGGAATTCTCATCCAGCCTTTCAGTGCCGCGGGAGCCGTAATAGCCGATAGCTGAAGACTGAATTACCACCTTTGGTTTTTTATTTGTCTGCTTCACAGCATCGAGTACCGCCCGGGAGCTGTCCAGTCTGCTG
>CAZWME010000011.1:0-20923 GCA_964634515.1 uncultured Pirellulales bacterium
AAGCCAATCCTAAGCCAATTTGTCGAAAAGGGTAAAATTGATGCAAAGTAAGTATTTACAAGGGCTTATGAAGAAAATGCGGCTATAGCCCAAAAAATAAAGCCAATCAAACCCAATTCAAACCCAATTAAAAGCCTGCCCTGAGCTTGTGCCCAAGGTGCGCAGTCGAATGGGCCAATTTCAAACGCTTTTCTTACTCATTGACACGGCGAACCGGATTTATTACTATAATATCTGATAAAAAAAATGCTTTGCGGAGGTGACTGGTGCCTGGTGGTGCCCCTGGTCTTCAAAACCAGTGTGGGGCTGAGAAGGTCCCGGGTGGGTTCGATTCCCATTCGCCTCCGCCATTTATTGCCGGGCTTGATAAAACAGGACTATTTTCTTGTCCCTGGTTGATATAAAAGTATAATGAATTAAAATCAAGTATTTGAATAATAGAAGTCGTTTTAATGCTGACAAAAAATACAAAAATCATCGTTTTTTTCCTGTTTATTCTGCTTGGGGCGGTTTTAATCACGTACGGTGCGGTTTTTCATTCTAAGAAAGTTTTACCCCAAAAAGATGACGGTTCACCGGCGGTTGCCAAATCGGAACCGGCTCTTATCAAAGATGCTTCAGTCGGCGGCCTAAAACGAGATGAGTCGGGAAAGATTAAGCAAACATACACCGGCCAGTCTCCACAAGCATGCGCTACGTGAGGCACTTAGAAGGGGACCATGGTGGCCATGGTCGAAAAAACTAAATTAAGCAAACTCGCTTCGAAAATTCCCGACTGGCGGATGTGGGTGCAATCGGCATTCCTTCTTCTCTGGCTGGATCCCTTGGGTCTGCGTATGCACAATGTGTGCTCGCCTGTTTTTCATTGTTACGCATGCCCGTTGTCAACTTTCGCCTGTCCTATCGGAATCATCGCCCAGTTTGGCGCACTGCATATATTCCCTTTTATAGCGGTTGGATTATTAATCACAGTTGGTGTTTTATTTGGTACTCTTATATGCGGCTGGGTTTGTCCCTTTGGCTTTCTCCAGGACCTTGTTGCCAAAGTGCCAACGCCCAAGTTCGACCTGCCTAAATGGACGGGCAATTTACGTTATGTGGTTTTAATTGTTACTGTGCTTGCGGTTCCTTATTTTCTCGGCGAAGGGCATTGGCTTTTTGTCTGCCGGGTCTGTCCGGCCGGGGCGCTCGAAGCTGCGGTGCCCAATATGGTCGGTCAGGCGATTGCAGGCGAGAAGATTATCTGGCCGAACGCATTGAAGCTGACTATCCTTGGTCTGTTTCTCATAGCTATTTTCTTCATGAAAAGACCGTGGTGCAGGATATTGTGTCCGCTTGGTGCGATATTCTCACTTTTCAATCGCGTATCCGCCTTCTTCCTGCGGTTCAATCCTTATCAGTGTACCGAGTGTAAACAGTGTCATAAAATGTGCGAGTACGGCATAGAGCCGGAAAAAAGCCCGAATGACTCGCGGTGTGTTCGATGCCTTGAGTGCACTGAATGCAAACCCGGCGCATTGACTCTCGGAAGCATTTTCGAAAATTCAAAAACAACAATCCAACCAACCAAGGATTAGTATTAAACGAGTGATGTTCTTTCAAAGAGTATATAGTGGTATTTGCTTAGGGCGCAACCTCTTTTATTTTTACATCGAGTTCAGATAAAGCGAAACCTTCCGCGTGGACGGTGTGCTCGCTATCTGTCAGAATCAGCCATGGCAGGGACTTGACACCCCAGGCGAAACGGATTTTCTCTTCGTCGTCTTCGATCATTCCAACCGGGAAGGGGATTTTATATTTTTTCACCCATTCATTGAGTTCGTTCTCATCGGTCTTCGAGGCTTGTACGGCGATGACTGTTATACCTTTTTGTTTTAACTGCTCTGCTTGTTTAGCAACCTGATTGATACAGTATCGCGACGGCCGCTGATTCATGTCGAAGAAGCAGATCAATATCATCTTGCCTTTTACCTGTTCAGGAATGAAATCAGTCATAATATTATTTAAATCTGGTAGAGGCTTACCCACTAAAGAAGGAGGCTGTTTCGTAACAGGTCTGCCACGGGCATCCCGTTCCGAAACCACAATTCTTATGTCTGTTGCGCCACCCTCGGTATCGATGTTGCCGTACAACCGTGTTTGGCTGCTCGTGTTCGCCTGGATTATGATTCTGCCCTCGCACATGTTCTCAATCAGAAACCTTCCCATCTCATCAGTAATTGTGTTACGGTGAGGTTGTCCGGGACCGCGGGCATATATCCTTACACCAGCTACGGGCTTATCTTCGACATCCACCACTACTCCGGAAATCGGAAGATCTGCTACAGCCAGAACCATAGGCTCCAGTTCCATTCGATCATCCACGGCCTCAGAGGTATTGACGGTAACATATTGCTGTCCGTATCCTTCGGCGCTTGCAGTAACGGAATACCTATGACCTGAGGGAACCGCCCTGATTTGATAATAGCCCTCTGCGTTTATTTCTGTTACTTCACGACTGCCATAACCAGAGCCTGAATTCCAGAAGGTTAGAGAAATCTCCGCATTCGGAATTCCCTTACCCTCAATATCAATAACTTTGCCCGAAAAAATCACGCCAGGAGACAATTTGACATTAAGAGCTTCAGCATCGTCATCAAGTTCTATAGCAGCGGCAAGATTATGTTTTTTGTCCCTGACGAGAAGAAATGTCGTCTCTTCCCTTGAGCTCGTTGTTCCCATTCTTGATGCTGATGTTCTCCTTAATTTGAGTGTGAATACTCCTTCGGCATTTGTTATTGTATCTTCAGCCAGCCACGGTCGCGTTGAGACAATAGCATCGGATACCGGCTTACCTTTATCATCTCGGACAACCCCGGTGATTCTACGAGGGCCTGTCGGCTTGACCTCTTCACGTGGGCGTCCGGCCGTAGTCTTATCAAAAGACCGGTTTCTGACCAGCTTGAAGTCGATGGTACGCCGGCCTTCGTTAATACTGATTTCTTCCGAGGTGGATGGTTCGTATCCTATTGCGGAGACTTTGAACTGAAGGCTCTCAGGTTGCGATTCATCGCAACTCAATTCGTATGTGCCTTCGGCGAAGGCCACGAATTTGCTTGTACGTGTTATACTACCTGATTCGAATACAGCAGAAATTTCGAAATTAGGAATAGGTTTACCACTCTGGGCATCCGTGACCATGCCATGAACTCGTAAGGCGGGTTTCATTGTGATGACGATTTCATCTTCAGATGGTCCCACAATAACATCTCTTACTGCTATGTAACCTTGTTTTCCGATCGTAAGTTTGACTTCGTTCTTCGGAACGTTTGGCACCTGAAATTCCCCCTGCTCATCAGTATTTTCCAGCCCAACAGAATAAGACGAATTCTCAGGTATTGGTTCGACTACAGTCCAGGCTCCCACAATAGGCCGACCCTCGGTATCCACGGCACGGCATGTGATGCTTCTGCCGTTTGTGAGACGAAATTCGAAAGGCTCAAACTTCGGCTTGGGAACTATTGCTTGCCATACAGGAGCATAGCCGGGCGCTTCGATAACGAGTGCAGTTGATTCCCTGTAGGCAGACGTATCGGCTGAGCATGATAATTGGAACGATCCAGATTCATCCGTGAGGGCGGGCATAGGATTAAATGAACGCGATGTTATCATCGCAGTGGCCGCTGGTACAGGCTGTCCCTGCTCGTTGAGTACCCTGCCCTTAATAGTCAGGCCTTTTTTTAAGACCTCGGCGTGCTTTAGTGCCCGAGCATTCAGAAGCGCCTCACCCGTAATACGTCGGTTGCGTCCATTATCGCCTCCATATTCAGAGTGTCTCAATCCCACGCTAAGACTATCCGGTTCCAGGGGAACTCCGTCAATACGCCAACAACCTTTCGCATCTGTTTGAATAGTCCGATAGATAGAAATTATTCCACTTGGCTCTTCAGTGTGAGCTATAAAACGGACTTCTACTGCCTCAATTACCTTACCCTCTATATCCTTAACGATGCCACCCATAGAGCCGGCACGGACCATCTCCAGTACGTGTTGTTGTGGCAGGTTCACCAGTGGTGCTCTACCGATGGCGGAGGAGCTATAGTTAGACCATGACTTTTGAATTGTGCAAAAGCCTTCCTTTTGTGCATTGATACGGATCGTTGACAATCCATTTTTGGTAAGCTTTATGTAGCAGCGTCCTTGTGAATCCGTGGGATAAAGAGTCTTGTCTCGTCGATATATATCCTGGAGATAGTAATACCTTTCGACGACCACAGCAGCATCAACAATAGGTGCCTTGCTTTCTTGATCGACAATAATAACTTCAAGTGTATGGCTTTTTAGGTCAGCTTTTTGTGCAGTCCTTACTTGCTCTTCTGAAGGTTCAAGGCTAATCCGAAACCGTGTTACATGCCGACGTTTCTGATACTGCATCGGATCCAAATCCATATCGGCATATAGCATTTCTGTTTTGCCCGGTCCTCCGGCTTTACATGTAAACACAGTCGCCTCATCTAGGGAATGTGATAGAACATGGCCATTTTCGTCAAACAATTCAATCTTGAGTTGCCATGTGGTGTCTTTGACCGGTAACCAGCCCACGCGGGCCGTGACGCCCCATGCGTTGCCATACTTTGTCTCAAAGCGTATTGACTTAACTTCCACGAGTTGGGGATGTTCGGCGGTGCCTGCCACCAGACCTATAGGAATATCATGGTGAAAGGCGAGCTTGCCTTCGAACTGTTGGGCTTTCGACGACCTGTCCTGGGCCTGCAAAGGGTGTAAAAGTGTCATTGTAGCCAAACAAACTACACCAAGGGCTTTTCCTTTCGTAATACTAAATAGTACATTACGAATCATGGTTTTTTCTCCTTTGCAAATATCTCATTCAACTCATTAATGCTGAATCCTTCAGCCCGAACAATGCGCTCCTTGTCGGTGAGAATCAGCCATGGCAGGGACTTGACACCCCAGGCGAAACGGATTTTCTCTTTTTCGCCTTCGATCATTCCAACCGGGAAAGTTATGTTGTTCTTTTCAGCCCATTTGTTGAGTGTGTTTTCATCAATCTTCGAGGCCTGAACAGCAATAACAACAATATCTTTTGTCTTAAGCTCTTGTGCTTTTTTGGTGAGTTGCATTATGCAGTTTCGCGACGGCCGCTGCTCCATATCGAAGAAACAAAGAAGAATTGCTTTGTTGTTAATTTGTTCAGCAGAAAGGACCAGTATGATACCTTCAAACTTCGGCAGCGGTTTACCTACACTGACCAGTATCGACCAATCTTTCGGCACATATTTGATACTACCATCCCATTCGTCCGTTATGAACTTCATTCCTTCCTGCCATGTGTAGTTGATTCCAGGCGACTCTAAGATTCTAACTATAGTACCATTTTGAACATCCAGGACGAAAGATTGTAACTCAGCATGGTTAGGATCAATGTCTATTTGTGTCATCTTGTAGTGGTCTTGCCAAGTCCCGGTGCTACTCTGTTCATTGTCTACAGTACGGTAATCAGCCTCCATTGGAATCCATACACCCTCTACGTTTTCAAATCGTACGTTCTCAAGAAAGAAACTTAGACCTTTGTATGATTCGGCGTTTTTGTGGCTGCTTATGGGAAGTCCAAACAGATGGTCTTCAGGCCCTTTATGAACAGTCGCCTTGGCAATGCCATAACCGTGCTCTGGATCGAGCCATATTGTGTATTTGCCGTGCTCTGATTTTGCGTCAATAACGTAGCAGTCTATCGAGCCGATCTGCTCAAACTCACTGCGAACCGATATTGAGTCTGATTTCCTTAATATTGAATCGATCCGATCGAGATCACCATACAGGATCCCAAGAATCGAGCCGGCTCCTTGATACCCTATGGCTATTGCCTGCTTGATATGATTTTTATCGGAGCTAACGGTGACAGTGCTAAATTCTAAGCTTGGCGACCGATAATATCTATAATATTGTTTGTTTTTCCAAAGCAGCGACTTACTCCTATCTGCTGGGACCCAAGCCCCATCATCCTCTTGATTGAGGTCACAAAACCCATAGTAAACAGATAGGTCACTGCCAGAGTCCTCGTACCGGAATTCAACCGTAGATTGCTCGACTTTAGCCGGCTGGGTCGGATCATCATGAAGTAGTGTCGAAATATGTTCTGTCTTGGCAATGAACGATTTTAGTTTGTCCTGATTTTCTGCGTACCTGTCCAGCAACTCAAATGCTGTTGGATGCTTTGATTTTGTGTTACTGGCGGAAGTTGCGTCCAAACAAAGTGAGGTGAGACCTGCCCAAATTAGTATTGTGATTACAATTGTGTTCATTTTATTTTGCATTGCCGTTCTCTTTGATTTTTTCGTTTAGCTCATTTAGTCCGAAACCTTCAGGCTTACAAAGCCGCTTTCCGATTTCTGCGCATAGTAATTCTCCTTCGCGGCTCCTACCGCCGGTCAATCCTGGTTCCATTAAAGATTAGGTTCGTGAGTTACTTATGGCCGCTTTGTACGGAACAGTTGAATAATCACCAAGGCGGCTATAACGGCCAGGACAACAATCGTCAGCCAGATATTTCGTTTCGGTGTCATATCCGGTTTAATAGCCGAGGCTGCTATGGAGTAAGGTTCGCTTTGTACTTTGAAGGGAGCGCCGATGTCCACGGTTGCGATAAATGGTCCTTTTACATTTTTTGGCTCTCGCCACGAGAGCGCACAGGTATCGCCTCAGCCATACTCGAAGCTAAAGATTCTGTCGTATGAGCCGTCTTTGCTTTTGATATGCAGTTTCGGGGCCGGCGGGCGGCTACCATTGCGGGTCAATTCGATACGCTCGCCGAGCCGCCCTCCGAGGCTATGATTAAATGAATATCCTGAGTCCCTTTTGTTTACATTAAGCGTGGATACTATCGGCTCACCGATTGAAAGCTCGGTTTCGTTGCCGGTGTTAATATCGAAATCACCTTTATCAGAAGAACCTATGCCTTGCAGTTTCCATTTTTTGCCATTTTTGTATTCTTTTTCGACAGCCCACTGATTGATACGGTATTTCCCGACTGGCAGCGAGCTGGTGCCGCTTTCAAGTTTAAGCTTGAATAATCCGTTCTCGCCTCCCGCGGAAAACTCCATAATAGTCTGCGGCAGTCGAATGGTTCCAAATTTTACGTCCTCGGCCTTATTCAGCTTTATGTATGCTCCATCCCGGGCAATCTCAGGCCGGTACAGAGCACCATCAATCTCAATGAAATTGCCGACAAAACGAGTGTCCTGGTCACCTTTTTTGCCGATGCGAATACGATCGCACTCGGCAGCGTTAAGCGATTTATCATTAAATGTGCCGTTTGAGTTATAGTCGATAAGTACGCAATACTTGTTTGCCCCTGCGACTTTGATAGCCCCCTCGTACCATCCTGCGGGCCATAAATTCAAGTATGTACGATCTTGATAGCGATAAAACTTAACATTCAGGTGATACGTAATCGGACCGTCTTCACCGTCAAAAAGTATCTTTACCGGCTCGAACTTTGCATTGCGTTCATCTCGCTCGTACGCCTCCAGAGCAGACTCATCAGCCAGACTTCCGTTTCCATTGATGTCTATATACAATAAGTCATGTGGGCCGGCCTTGCTTTTGCGGTCAAAAGCCATCCAGAGACCACCGCCGGCAACCATGGGCGTAGGCCAGCGAGCAAAAAACCGTTCATCGCATTTGAAATCGGGCAGTTCAATGCCCTCAGGTTTGTCAGATACCACTTCCGGATACGATGCATTTATATCGCCGAGAAACTGCCACGACTCGCGTGATGAGTGATACTGAAGCCATTGCTGCTCCTGTGCTGCAGCCAGTGATGTAAGTACAAGCAGGCTTATTCCTACGGCCAACCAAATATTGATTTTAGTTCGCATTTTTCGGAACCTCCAAATAAGGTTAATTATTTGGTCAAGCTGAAAGCCCGTTATAAACTCGCAATATAAAATTAGACGTTGATTCCCGGGAAAAGTTACAGTTTTTTCCGTACTTTTATAATATTTTTTCTGTAAGTATCTACTCTATCAGCGTTTCCGAGGCAGAATCGCCATCTTCGGGATTTTCGTGGTCCGGGCTTTGTCGCTCATTGAGCAGGTTGGTATTAGACAGTGTTGCAGGTGCAAGCATCGATTTGAGTCGCAGGCAGGCATAAAATCGTTCGCGGAAAAAGGGACTGTAAAACGCCAGAATCATAAAGGGAAATACAATTACATATAAACAGGCGCCAAAAATCAGGCCTACTGTGGGGATCATAATCAATAATACAGAAATCGAGACAGTATTTTGTTGAATAATCGACACAGCTAAGAAAAGCACCAACATACTCACCAGGCAGACCACTATAGTCCAGAAGGCAAGATATAGCATAAATCGTAAGCTGCTGTAACGAATTCGGCATCGCCGGCCCGCCAGGACAAAACCAAGCAGAATTACCAATGTCGACATAATTGACATTGTCAGGGTTTCGAAGGTCTGTTGCGAAAAGTTAAGCCCGAAGTAGGATATTTCGCCTACCAGGCAAATGACTACCATTAGAGCAAGAGCCCGAAGAAATGTGAGCAAGTGATTGCGATTTCCAAGCTTATGTGCTATCAACCAAATTACCGCAATACCTATGGATATAGATTGAAACAGCATGTCATACTGTTGAACAACTATGGAAGGCATACCTATGGCCTTCTTGAAAAGCAGCCATAACAGGTTTACGACTACGAGCGGCGCAATGATAAGCAGTGCCCGGGGATTACGGTTTGACTTGGGTAACACAAACACAAGAATCAACGTCAGCCACAAAAGCACTTTTGGTGCTGAGTAATACCACCTCCAGTTGAAAAAAACTGCGGAGCCTTCTTTTGTGCCTAGTTCGCCGATGTCCTGTGAAGCGACAATCCTGAATTTGCCAAAGGTTTTTGGAGGTACTCGCCACGAGTACGAACATGTGCTGCCTCAGCCAAACTCGAACTTGCCTGAGGCGATTTCTTTATCTCCTTTATAGACGGTAAAAGTCGGTGGTTTACTCCTGTCTGAGCTGGTATATATTTTACCGCCACTACCAAGCAGTTCATAATTAAGTACAAGAACACTTCCCTGTCTTTTAACTTTCACTGTTTGTGTCAGTGGAGCGCCGAGTTTTAATACTGCAGACTTATCGGCGGCAATGGTTACCCAGTCACTAGAAGGTGTGCGACTGCTTCGACAAGAGTATCCATCTATCAGGTGTGTCTCCAGCAGACGATATTCTCCAACAGGCAACTTAATGGTTTCTGCCGGATGGTCTAACCTTTGCGTTCGGCCATCTCTTTGCCGCAGAACCAGCCGCTCAATATATTTGCCCTCAAGCTTTAGTTCTCCTGTGGCCGAATCCTGCTTATTAGCTTCCTGTGCTTGGCATAGACGTACCCCTGTTATCCACATCAGAGGAATGATGATAAGTAGATTGACTAATTTGAATTTGGCTCTCTGTGCGAATATCATTTTTTCATACCTGTCTCGCAGTTCATCTATTTAATATTATAGACGCTTAGTAGTATTTTGTATTACGAAAAAATAAACTTTTTTTTTGCTGGTGAGACTTATTAACCACACAGATCAATAGAGTATTCACCGGTATCTAACTACTTCTTCAGGATGATCTGATACCTGACCATGTCAACCTCATCTCCTCCTTCCGGCATCTCTGACTGCAGCAAAGCCCCTGTGGCAGTGCGGTTATACCCAAAAGCTTTGTCGTTCATAACATCCATCGGAAGTTCGAGGTCGCTTATATCACTTAGCTTTTCAGGAAGTAGTCCTTCGTGTGTTGCAGTATAATTGCGTATTGCCTCCACACACTGCAAAGCATTCAAGTTGTTATCCAATCTCTTTGCTATGAACAGCATTCTATCATGAGCAGGCTTTAACTGTTTTTCAAACTGTCTTCGCAGAAGAAAGTTATAATCTTTTAGATTTGCTCTATCGGTCTCTATCGCGTTTCCCACGTCAGCAAGCGGTCTCGGTAGATTGGCAATCGCCCAGTACAGATTCGGCGAGTCTTTGCTCTTTATGAAAAGCTCGACTTCTTTGCACGTTAATCCGCCAATCGCCGTTCCAACCATGGCCTGTATAGTGGTAGGCCCTTGCCCAATATGTCTGGCCATCCCGAATGCTGTCTGCATTACGAGCAAAGTCCTGTCATACTCTCCATGAACGATCTCCATTCTTGCCCACAGTTCAAGTAAAAAGGCTAAACTGCGATATTCACTCATATCCGGGGGAGTTGTCCCTGGTTTCCATTTAGGCCAGTTGCACTGCTCACATCTTGTCGCTTGTGATATGAGTTTCAGGCTCTCCATATGTTTCTGTATCGTTTCTAAAACCTCCTTGGCCGGCAGTTGCTCAGGTGGCAGTTTTAACCACTCCCGTATCTGCTTGTCTTGTTTGCGGCCTTTCGGCATTGCTTGAATGGCTTTTTCGTACAATGGCACCGCATCGGCATCGGTTTGCTTGTCAGCTTTCGGAAGAAGTTGGTATTTCTGCGCAGGATCAGGAATTTCCGCAGGATAGACCGCCAACTCAAACGGGCCTGAAGCGAAGCGACGTGCGTTTGCGGGAATCACAGCAAGTGATAAAATGACAAAACAAAAGAAAGTGCGTTTCATTGTACATCTCCTAAAGTTCTAAGATCATTTGACACAGTCACTACATCGGAGGACAGAGAAGGCTTAACACCTCCGATTACCTTTGTCTCGGTTGTTGGAAGATCATGTAATGGACCTTTCCGTCATACAAACCAAATATTGTGCCGGTGCTTCGGTAGAGCCAGCGTGAACCACCCTTTAGAACTTTGACGTTACGTTGATCGTCCGGCTGGCCGTAGGCGTTTATGACTTCCTGCCCGGTCGAACCCATTCCGATGCCCTCTTTCGTGCGTATGGTGCATTCGGTGACATGCCGAGAATCATATTTGTTGCCGTCACCGCAATGGAACGCGTAAACTTTTCCCTCGCGGGCCACCACGAACAGCCCTGTGTATTGATAGAGCCCTTCGCCGACCATGAAGTCCGGCGGACCGAGTATTTCTTCGATTTTCGCTTGGTCGGCTCCAAGAAGAAGATCAACCATCCCCACGCCTGGCTGGATGATGAATTTATCCTCATCGACATCCTCCGGCTCCGGGGTCGGGCCCAACCCAAACAGGGATTCGTCAATCTCGGAGTCAAAGTCAAAATCTCTTAACAAGAGAATATCTCCCTCATTTTCTCCTGTCAAATCCTTTATCTCCATAGTCACCTCGTGGGGTAAAGACGTTGAGGCATTCGCCCAGATTGTATAAATAACGGCGCCTTTGTTCTTGAGCACTTCCAACACCTTTTCAACATGGTAGCCTATGACTTCAATGCCGTCCTTTGTGGCTTCACCAAGTGACTGTTCCGTCCCATCTACCAATCCCCATAGTGTTTCGACGGGGCCGAACAGGAAATTCTGTTGGTTTTGGTATAGATTTGGGTCATCCTGAGCTTCTTTAGGCATCTCTATCTCGCCGAGGTCTTTGCCTGAAGTTGTCACCCATCGTGTCTTGTGGTTAATGGCATCTACTACGATCGCAAGGCCCTTCCATTGATCTTCCGGCATGTCCCAACGAATCAATCCCGGTTGCAGGACCATGCCGCGTCCGATCTTTTTCAACTCGCCGCTTTCCTGCCTGCGCCAATAAGTAAAAGTGTAGCCCCGCTGCTGGAGGTTCTCCAAAATATCGGCAAATGCGACGCCGGACTTATCCATGAGACTAATACTACCGAGAATAAATGCCAACAGGACCATCGCGGCAGCGGCATACTTGATCCAGGGCACTGGTGCTCGTTCGTATTCGGTTGGCGTTTCGGCTTGCTGCAAAAGCCGGTTCAACGCATTTGCCTTTCGCTCGGCCGGCATGTGCAGTTTCAGTTCGGTGCATTTGAACAGCTTATTCAGGTTGTGGCCTAAGTAATCTTGTCTTTTCATGATTGACCCCCTTGGCAAAGGCCCGAATCTCCCAATCTTAAGAATGCCTCCTTGAATGCTTGCCTGGCCCTGTGCAGCAGTACTTTCACAGCTCCCTCGGATTTGTTTACCCTTGAAGCAATGTCTCTGACCGATAAGCCGCGATGGTAATAGAGAGTTAGAATTGTCCGATAGTTGCCCGGAATACTGGCCAGCGTCGCGCAGACAAGATCGTGTGTCTCCTTCTTCTCAAGGATGTCTTGCGGTAGTGGCTCTGTTGCCAGCCGCTCAAAGCAAGCCAGAAGTTGCCTGTCAACATTGCTCCGGATCTGGTCCAGGGATACCATGCCTCTGTTTTTTAATGCCCTGGATATGAAATTTCGGCTCAAAGTCGTAAGCCATACTTCCATAGAGCCTCTCTCGGGATCGTACTGTTCTATTTGAGTCAACGCATCCAGGAAAGTCTCTTGGACAACATCTGAGGCTACATGCTCATCTTTTCCAACACGGTAATAGACAAAAGTGTAAACATTGTCCGCAAAGCGTTCAAACCAGGCCTTTACTGCATCTGGATCTTTGTCATGGAGTAGTTCAATAGCTTCATTGTCAAATAAGTGTCCCATCAAAGTATAATGTACGCAAGAGCTGAATTGGTTACACGAAAAAAATGATTACGACCAAAAAAATTGCATTCGTGCAAGCAAAGCCACGGTTTCACAGTGTTCTCTGCTCGGGATAAGATTGGGGATTTTGTGTTGCTGGGGAACTTGGGTGAAATTATCCTTTTTGGTGTTAGGGGATGGGCAGACCGAGCTCGGTGAGGACCTTTTGCATATCCTCCCAGACCTTTCTGCGATTATCCTGTGAGTAATTTCGCAGCAGATAGGCGGGATGATATGTCGCCATCAGCTTAGTAGGGGGTCTGTCGATACCGGTATAGTAATCGAGGAATTGCCCTCGCAACCGGCCTATCGATTGGGTGGTGTTCAAAAGTGTTTTGGCTGCGTGGGCGCCCAGAGCTACGATAATTTCAGGACTTATTATCTCAATCTGTCTTTGAAGGTAGGGCAGGCAGCTTATTATCTCATCGGCGCGGGGGTCGCGATTGCCCGGCGGACGGCACTTAAGGATGTTGCCTATATAGACATCGCTTCGTTTAAGGCCGCAGGCAGCGATTATCTTATCCAGTAGTTGTCCCGCTCTTCCAACGAATGGCTGGCCTTGTGCATCTTCGTCGGCTCCGGGACCTTCGCCGACAAACATAATTCGGGCGTTCGGATTGCCCTCGCCGGGGACTGCATTTGTTCGTATCGAGCCCAGGTCGCATTCGCGGCATTTGTTAACTTCGGAGGCTATTTTTTCAAGCTCGGCGGCTTTTTCGGCGGCGGTCATATCATCTTCTTTCTGTTGTTGTGGTTCGAGTGTCCCTGCTGTACCCTTAAGAGAAAAGCCCGAAAAAAACTGCTCCATCTCAAGGTGCTGACGAACAACTTTATCAATGTTTACGTCTTTTCCCATCGAGGCCAATTGTAACGGCGTCTTGAGAATTACGCAATAAAAAAGGGCGTTTACATCAGCAAACGCCCTTGGAGTATCTGTAAGCTGTTTTTGTTATACAAGTCCCTGGTCGAGCATTGCGTCGGCGACCTTGGTAAAGCCCGCGATGTTTGCTCCCATTACCAGGTTTCCCGGCTGACCATATTCTTCAGCAGCGTCGTAGGATTGTTGGTGTATGGCAATCATGATGTTGTGGAGGCGCTCGTCAACCTCTTCACGGGTCCAGGAAAGACGCAGCGAATTTTGCGACATTTCCAGCCCGGAGGTGGCAACACCACCGGCGTTTGCAGCCTTGCCGGGACCGTACAGTATCTTTTTGGCGAGGAATTGTTCAACAGCCTCGGGTGTACTTGGCATGTTGGCTCCTTCTGCGACAAGGATGCAGCCGTTCTTAAGCAGTGTTTTTGCATCCTCGCCGTCAATCTCGTTCTGTGTTGCACTTGGGAATGCACAGTCACATTTAATGCCCCAGGGTCGTTTGCCCTCATGATACTCGACGCCGAATTTGTCGGCGTATTCCTTGATGCGTCCGCGTCTTATGTTCTTTAGTTCCAGGACGAAAGCCAGTTTCTCAGCGTCAATCCCGTCAGGGTCATAGATTGTACCGTTAGAATCGGAGAGACTAACGGCCTTTGCACCGAGCTGGTTCAGTTTTTCTACGGTGTACTGGGCTACGTTTCCGGAGCCGGAGACGGCGCAGATTTTGCCCTCGAAGCTCTCATTGCGGGTCTTCAGCATTTCCTCGGCAAAGTAAACACAACCATATCCGGTGGCTTCGGTACGAATGAGTGAGCCGCTCCAGTGCAGTGCTTTACCGGTCAGAACACCGGTAAACTCATTGCGAAGACGTTTGTATTGACCGAACATAAAGCCGATTTCACGTCCGCCTACGCCTATGTCACCTGCGGGCACGTCGGTGTCGGGACCAATATGGCGGTAAAGCTCTGTCATAAAGCTCTGGCAAAAACGCATCACCTCATTGTCGCTTTTGCCCTTGGGGTCAAAATCTGAGCCGCCTTTGCCTCCGCCCATTGGCAAGGTAGTAAGAGCGTTCTTGAATACCTGCTCAAATCCGAGGAATTTCAAGATGCTTGCAGTAACGGTAGGATGGAATCTGAGTCCGCCCTTGTATGGACCAAGGGCACTGTTGAATTCAAACCGAAATCCACGGTTTATCTGGACGTTTCCCTTGTCATCCTGCCAGGGCACTCGGAACATAATCTGTCTTTCAGGCTCAACAATCCTTTCGACTATTTTGGAATCGACATATTCAGGATGTTTTTCCAGTACCGGTCCCAAAGAGCCAAGAACCTCTTTGACCGCCTGGAGGAATTCTAATTCGCCCGAATTACGTTTTTGTACCTGCTCGAAAACGGCAGTAATAACAGTGTTTGCAGTCATTTAAGTGATCTCCATTAACAATCATATTTTTTTTCGTTTTTTTGCAACTATTAAAATAAGTTAAACTAATAGGAAAATCTCATAATTGTGTTGCTAACAGCCAAAGTAAACCATTAAAATAGCACACTTAAGGTGTATATTACAAGACATTAATATTAATACAATCTATTAGGGTAGCTTATAATGCACATAGATACATTAAAGGTATTTTGTGATTTAGCGGATTTGCGAAGTTTCTCAAGAACTGCTGAAAAACACCTTTTAAGTCAATCTGCGGTCTCACAGCAGCTTGCGCAACTTGAGCTTGCTCATAAGTGTCAGTTGATAAACCGCAAGAAAAGACCTATTGAACTAACTAAGTCAGGACAGTTGCTTTACCAGGCCTCTAAAGATATGCTTGACAGATATGAACAGTTCAAGAACGAGCTGAATGCCTTGCAGAAGTCTTCTGTGAGCAGGATAAACATAGCTGCGATTTTCAGTATCGGGATGCATACACTGCCTGACTACGTTAAGAAATTTATGGTCAGCTATCCGAATGTTAATGTCCATATTGAATATTTTAGTGCCAGCAGGATTTATGAGCTGGTTTTATCCGGTAATGTCGATATCGGCCTTGTAGCTGTCCCTAAAAGAGACAAAAGACTCGAAGTGTATGACTTTGAGTATGAGCCGCTTGTTCTGGTCTGCAGTCCGAAACATCCGTTTTCACATGAACAAAAGGTCGATATTCACAGGCTACAGTTTGAAAAATTCATCGCTTTTGAAAAGAGTGTTCCCACGCGGACGTGGATAGATAGTATTCTGGAGCGTTATAATGTTGCTGTCCGGCCGGTGATGGAGTTCGATAACATCGAAACAGTCAAACGGGCGGTGGAAATAAATTCAGGAATAAGTATATTGCCTCGAACGGCCATCCTTCCAGAGTTGAGCAGTGGAACAATAAAGGCAATTCCCTTTTCGAATGAAAAATTTGTTAGAACTACCGGAATAATTCTTCGTAAAGGTAAAATTATAAGCCAGGCTGGCCGATACTTTATAGAATTGCTTCGCAAAAAAGCGTGAAGCATAAATATATGGACGAGTGGGTGCATAGATGCAGCCGCAAAGTATTATAAATGCAGATTAAAGCTGTGATATTTGATTTGGACGGTACTATAACCCAGCCTTTCTTTGATTTTGATGCCATTCGGGAGGAAATAGGCCTGGCCATAGATTCCGGGCCTCTTCTGGAGTCGATGGAAAAGATGACCGTTCAGCAGCGGCAGGATGCCGAGAAAATACTTCATTATCATGAGCAAAAAGCGGTAACAGAATCCAGACTTAACACCAATGCGAAACAGACGCTATCGGCGCTTCGTGAAGCAGGTATTCATATCGGAGTCTTGACGCGTAATAAACGTGAAAATGCCCTTGCTATCGCCAAAAAGCACGAGCTGGAATTCGATACTGTTATCGGTCGAGAAGACGGGCCGGTCAAGCCCGATGCTTTCGGGGTGTTGCGTATATGTGAGCAATTCGGCGTGGAACCTGAGGAAACTATGCTGGTAGGCGATTACCTCTTTGATTTACTAAGTGCAAAGGCGGCAGGTGCTGTCGCAGTGCTTCTGGCTAATCACAGTCAAGCCGACGAATTTGTCGAGCATGCGGATTTTTGTGTTGAAGATATCAGCCGGATACTTGAAATAATCGATGCTAAAAGATAGCGATTAGAGAAAAAGGGACTCGTAATAATGAATACAAAAATAATTATCAAATCAGCCGTTATTTTGTTATCGGCTGTTAGCGCTTGTTTGGTTTCTGAGGGCAAGGTAGCTTGTAAGTGCCCGAATTGTTGGAATAAAAAACAGCCGACAGAGGAAAAGACTAATGAAGTCGATACGGTCTTAAAACAGTTGAATCAGAAAACATCGGAGCTTATGTCCATTCAGGCACAGATTGAGTATAAATTTATTCAGCCGTTGCTCGAATCGGAGAAGCTGCAGAAAGGTGTTTTTTATTATGCCAGGATGGGCAACGGTTCAAAGCTGAGACTGAATTTTCAAACGAGGACAATAGATGATGAGGAAGAAGAAAAATACGTCGAGGAATATATCGTGCTCGACGGCTCCTATCTTTCTCACCCCGGGCAACGGCTCGAAGGGATTTGGGCTGTTCAGATCGACTACGAAATGGAGGGAATCAAGTATATTCAATTAGCCGATGCGCAAGACCCGAATAAGCCGGTAGATGTTTTTGATTTGATTAACAAGAATTTTCCAATGGTTGGTTTTTCCAGGATTGAAGATATAAAAAAGGAGTTTAACATAAAATTAGTTGAGCAAAAAAAGTCCGGACCCGAAGATTTTATTCAAGTACATTTGAAAGTTAAGCCGAATTCGATTTATAAGGATGACTACGTATCTATCGATTTCTGGATTGATAAGAAATTGGGTCTGCCGACTAAAATAGTGACGGTTTCGACCGAGCCGGCTACTGAGCAGGTAGAGATGAAGGATGTTTTCGAGATAAAATTTCTCAAGCCGAAATTCAATAATAAAATAGACAAAAAGGTTTTCGACTTTAAAATACCCGCAGGTTTCGATGAGCCGGACATAATGCCGTTACCGAAAAAGAGCGAACGAAAATAATATGGTTTTAATAACAGTTACTGATAAAGCTTTTCAAGAGTTGATAGCAAAACGTGCCCGGACATTGCTTGGCCTTGCGTGTCACCTCTCAGAGTGTAAAACGAGCGACGAAGTTATGATACGTCCGTTTCTGGGCCAATTGCTTTCACAATCCATGCAGATTGAAGAGCTTCTCGACGCCTATGATGCGGGCAACAGTTGCCGCTGGTGTTCATTCAGGTCACTGACGGCGGCGATGAAGCTTTTTTCTGACGTAAGTTATGAGCTGCTCCACATTCAACACTCTTTGCCTGCGTATCGGCTTTTGCCGATCGAGAGAGATTTCGTCAAGGCCACGGAAGAGGCACTTAAGTTTACCGGTGACGTACTTTTGCGTGCGGGAAAGCAGATGATCGACAGAGCCGGCCAGCTTGGCCTTGCGATTCCACGGGGAAGTTTACGTGAGAAATCTTATGCAGAAGATCTGCCGGCCGGCCGACTGTCACATGACTGCTTCACTCGCAGGATAGAAACAGTCTCCGAAACAGTAACTTTACTTGCCACGGCCTTTTTGAATTTGGCTGCTGACAGTAAGGATGTTCGCGCTGCCAGTCGGGCCAAGCCTGAAACATACGCTTCCTACATTCTGGACTCGATTAGTGAGGAAATGTTGCGAAGTCTCGAGCTTCGTTTCCACAATCTTCAGTCACTCTACGATACCTATGTCTCAGGTACTGAAGCAGAAGATTTGGATACAGATTTACCCGTCTTGAGAGGCCATATAAGCGTTGTATTTCATTTGCTGAAAACGGCCACATCATTTGCGCACTATTACGAACGGCATGTGAATAAGGATATGTGCGATTCACCGACTCGATTTAAGCCACTGGTAAAAGCCGAGGAGCTGCTTATGGTTCTGATGAACTACTCGGTTACGAGTATAAGCCTGTATATTGATTGTGCCGAGCATCTGTGTCATAGGATGCTCAAGCGCTACGCTGAGGTTGGCCGAGTCGAAGTGTCCGTTCCTTCCTACCGCGGGTTTCATGTTCGCCCGTCCACGCTGATTTCCAAACTTGTCCTGCATTATGGAAGTGAAGTTCGTATGCAGATGGACGAGGAGGATTACGATGCAGGCTCACCGCTGGAGTTGTTCCGTGCCAATGAGAAGGTAAACGCGCAAAAACGACGGTGGCTGGCCTCGGAAATCATCCATCTTAAGATTATCAGGGAACTGGAACAGGCCGGCCAGAGCAAAATTGATCCTGTCGTTAGAAGCGTTGTACTGACATTGGCTGAGCGAGGGAAACTAATCCTGTACGAGCAGCCTTTGCAGTTGCCGGAAGAACCGACTGAAAAGGAAGGGATGCTGCTGGAAAAGGTTACCGCCGAAATAGCCCGGTTGCTGGCAATGGGTAAGATCGATGTGGATGCTCATTTGACCGCAATCTTTATCGGGGACAAGCGGGTCCTGGCTGATATAAAGTTATTGGCAGAGTCGGGATATGGCGAGGATAAATTCGGTAACAATGTTCCTCTGCCGGAAAAACTTTTTTACTTGCGTAGATGAGCCGGAGATAATCCCAGCTAAAGAAAGAAACAAAATCAATTGTCATTGTGAGGCCGGCGAAGTCCCGCACTAATTAGAAATGGGCCTAAGTTTAATTGTGATAGCAATCTCACAACTGCTCATTTTGGGTTTCATAATGGATGTTGTACCGAGCGAAGCGAAAGGCTTGCAATGAGCTAAAATAGAAAAAGAAAGGGTAAAAATGCCGAAGGGTTTAGTTATCTATTACTCAAGAACAGGTAATACCAAAGAGATGGCCCAGATAATAACAAAAGCTATGAATGAGGCTGATTTGCCGACCGAATGCAAGTCCATCAGCGATGTAGAAGCTAAGGACGTGTTCGGTTATGATGCAATAGTAATTGGCTCTCCGACATATTATGGCCAGATGGCGGCGCAGGTTAAACAGTTGATAGATGATTTGGTAGGCAGGCACGGTAAGCTTGACGGTAAAGTGGGAGCGGCGTTTACCAGTTCTGCAAATATCGGCGGTGGTAATGAGACTACGATTATGGGTATAATAGAGGCTATGCTTATCAGCGGCATGGTGGTACAGGGTGATCCTAAAGGTGACCACTATGGGCCGGTTTCCATTAATAAGCCCGACCAGCGTGTAGAAAAACAGTGCCAGCGCTGCGGCCGGAGAGTGGCGGAACTGACCAATAAAATGACGGCCTGACAGGCTGATGCTTCGTTTTGGGAGACTTTTCAGGTTTCTCGAATGTCCGGAATCACGTAAAAATTCATCAAATTGTGGAAAAAATAAATATCGTTTTTTTTAAAAAAAAGGCATTTTTCTTTGACAAAACAGTAAAACACCGTTAAGTTTTGTGCGATTTTAATCGAGAAAACGGCAGTGTTAATCCACAAAGTGGAGGCATCTTAAATGCAAGAGTATGAAGATCTGAAAAGGCTGGTTGCCGAAGTTGAAAACGATATCAGCAAAGCAGAAGGTGGAAATAAGGCGGCAGGAACGCGGGTTCGCAAGCAAATGCAGGGAGTAAAGCAGGCTGCTCAAGTTGTTCGCAATCGCGTTCTTGAAATCAGGTCGGCCCAATAGCCATCACAAGTTTTCGGAAAATATTTGTATAATTGTGTATCATACGTTTGTGTATGTTGCGCGTTGAAGTATTGCGTATGAATAGTTGTGCTGATAATGCGCAATATGAAAGCGCGGGGAGTTTTTATTATTAAGGAGAATAATGCCCCCTCCCTTATTATTTGATTTATCGTCGATAGACCTTCAAGCCGAGCCTGTATTCGACCGGGAGGCAATTTGTAAAGTAAATCCTCAGCGATTTGAGATGCAGCATCTTGATGGTATCCTTTGGGTTGACAAGGATAAGCGTTTGATTTTAGGCTACAAGGATGTAACGGATAGCGAATTCTGGATTCGCGGTCACATCCCTGGTAGGCCGCTGATGCCAGGGGTAATAATGGTTGAGGCGGCAGCCCAGCTTTCGAGCTTTTTTATGAAGCAGATTTATGAGCTGGAAGGTTTTATCGGTTTTGCCGGTATCAATTCAGCGAAGTTCCGCTCTGTAGTCGAGCCGGGGCAAAGATTATATCTTCTTGGTCATATTACGAAATTCAAGCGCCGGAAAGACATTACCCATGTAACAACAAGTGTGCAGGGAGTCGTCGATGGTGCTATGGTATTTGAAACGGCTATATCCGGTATGAAAGTTTGAACGGTCTGGTGGTTTCATTTTCATATTCCTTAATAACATATCAGTTTGCGTTCATTTTGGCCTTTTAAGAAATTGGCTTTGAATTGGGTTTGAATTGGGTTTGTTTTGGGTTTGTTTTTTTGGCCCATAGCCACATT
>CAZWME010000012.1:0-20639 GCA_964634515.1 uncultured Pirellulales bacterium
ATCCGGCGGCAGAAGAGATGTTTGGCTATAAGAAAGAAGACATGCTCGGTCAACCTCACGACTGCCTGATACCCGAGCAATATCGGCACCATCATAGTCAATATGTACAAAGCTATTTCGCCAAAGGAAAACCCGATGGTGTAATCGGCAATACAGTCGAACTGCCGGCCTTACGAAGTGACGGACAAATATTCCAGATGGAAATGTCCATTTCGGCCGGTTCGCTCGGAGACAAACAGTTTGTAATTGCCGTCGCCCGGGACATCACCGAGCGCAAACAAGCCGAGCGGAGTCAGGATGAACTGCTCAAAAAAGTGGATAATATTAACAAGGAACTAAAGGATTTTGTATCTATAGTCTCACATGATTTGAAGGCACCACTGCGCGGGATTAAGACCTTAGCCAACTGGATATTATCCGACTGTTCGAACAATCTCGGTGACCAGGGCAGTGAACAAATGAATTTGCTTCTTGAACGCGTTGAGCGAATGTACAACCTGATTGAAGGTGCCCTTCAATATTCAAGGGCTGGACGGTCACAAGAAAAACATATCCAGGTCGATCTGAATAACTTTGTCCCGGAAATTATAAATATGGTCGTTCCACCGGAAAACATTACAGTTACAATCGAAAACGAACTGCCCGTTATTGAGTGTGAAGAAACTCACATTATGCAACTTCTGCAGAATCTGCTCAGTAACGCCATAAAATATATGGACAAGCCGGAGGGCCGGATAAAAATCGGCAGTGTCGAACAGGACGGCTTCTGGAAATTCAGTGTCGCCGATAACGGTCCCGGCATAGAAGAAAAACACTTCGAGAAAATCTTCAAAATATTCCAGGCATTACCGACCTCTCCTGATTTCTTAGGGACCGGCGTCGGTCTAACGGTGTCAAAAAAAATTGTTGAATTATATGGAGGTAAAATCTGGGTCGAATCAAAAGTCGGCAAAGGAAGCACATTCTTTTTTACATTACCAAAACAGAAGATGGAAGCCAAGAAATGATAAACTCAAAGCCAATTTTGCTCGTTGAAGATGACAATGTGGACGTGATGACCGTCAAACGTGCGTTAAAAGACCTGAAGATCAACAATCCGTTGGTCAGCACAGCTAACGGCGAAGAAGCCCTGGAGTATCTAAAAAACAACGGTAATAAAAAGCCATGTATCATCCTCCTTGATTTGAATATGCCAAAGATGAACGGCATCGAATTTCTAAAAATCGCAAAAGCGGACTATACCCTGAAAAAGATACCCGTCGTAGTCCTGACCACATCCAGCCAACAGCAGGATATTATCGAAAGCTTTAAGCTCAGCGTTGCCGGCTATATAGTCAAATCTGTTGATTATTCTGAGTTCACTGAAGCAATAAGTACCATTAACCTGTATTGGACTTTAAGTAAACTACCGTCGAATGGAGATTAATATTATGGGAAACACAAGATATAAAGTTCTTTTCATCGAAGACAACCAACTCGATCAGATGGCATTTAAGCGGTTTTTGGACGAGAATGACATCCCTTATGATTGCATAATCACCAGCTCTGTTGCAGAAGCGCTGCAAACATTGGATTCCAACCAATTTGATATCGTAATTACCGATCATGCACTCGGAGACGGTACAGCTTTTGAAATCCTGAAATCAGTTAAGAACATCCCAGTTATAATTGTCACCGGAGCCGGTGATGAGGACACGGCCATCAAGGCCTGGAAAGCCGGCGCTTATGATTATCTGATAAAAGACCTCGACCAAAACTATCTCAAAGCCATTACGATAACCGTAGAAAACGCGATAAAACATAAGATCGTAGAAAAGAAACTCCAACTGCTCTCGGGCGCTATTATGAGCACTGATGACAGTGTTTATATTGCCGATATGCAGGGAAAGATTATCTTTGTTAATAAGGCATTTTGCAACACATACGGGTATAAGGAGGAGGAGATTATCGGTGAAAACAACACTGTCCTCTGGGTAGGAAAACAGCAAACCGAAAATACCAGAAGTGTTTTTCAGACGCGAACTGTTGGAAGCTCCTGGGAAGTTGGCTTCTACCACAAACGAAAAGACGACAGCATATTTCCAATCTCCCTTTGCAGGTCAACCATTAAAGATTCTAACGGAAACGAATTTGCGATTGTGGGCGTATCTCGCGACATATCCGAGCGAATACTTATAGAAGATGAACTCAGGAGCGAAAACCAGAATTTGAAGAAACAAATCAGGGAACTGGAAGAAAGACTCGGGATAGATCATAGCTTCTTAGTCTCCGATGCCTGAGGCTTTATGAAATTTTAATTTTGTACGTGTAATACCGATTACGGAAAAAACCGGGGAAACTAAAAGGATTGTTGTGCGTATGGGGGAAATGGCATAATGACAAAAAACATGGACAAACCGCAAAACAGTAAATTTGTCGCCAGCCAGATAAGTCATAATCGCCCCAGTCCTTTTCCAGCCATTTCTCGAAGCTGGCTTGAAGTAGGCGATATAATGACTGAAGATATCGCTACCGTCTGCCCGGGCAGCTCCGTAGTTTCAGCCGCCAAGATCATGTCGGATAAAAACATATCCTGCATCGTTGTTTCAGATAATGGAAATATATCAGGAATAATTACGGAGACAGACCTTCTTAAAAAGGGCGTATCTGGAGGACATGATTTCCGCAAGATGACTGTAGAGCAGATTATGTCGTCTCCCATCCACAGCGTGCAACGCAATCTCTCGGTCTTAGAGACCGGGCAAATCATGGAAAACAGGGAAATCAGGCGACTTATCGTTCTGGAGAAGGAACGGCTGGTTGGCATCATAACACAAACCGATATTGTTCGAGTTCTGACATCTTACGGCACATGGAAAAACGTATCAGAAATTATGACCTCCGATGTTGCTGTTATTGCCAGTTCAGTAACTGTCAAAGAAGCTGTCGAGGTCATGGCTTCCAAAGATATATCATGCCTGGTCGCTATGGATAACAATGTTGTTGCGGGCATCTTTACCGAACGAGATCTTCTCAAAAGAGTCATTGCCATGAAACGAGATCCGTCTGAGACCATCTTGAAAAACGTAATGTCTTCTCCGGTAGTTAGCGTACCTGTCAATTATTCCATTCCAAGTGCCAGCAAAGCGATGGAAAAGATGAAAATTCGCAGGGTAGTTGTTATGGAGGATGAAATTCTACAAGGAGTGATAACTCAGACAGATATCCTCAAGGCCATGAAAAAAAAGCTTCAGGATGAAGAGGAAAACTACTTCAGTCTTCTGGGCAAGTCCGACAACTGCATTTTCGTCGTCGATTTGAATAATAATACAATCTATGTTAATCCCTCTTTAATGAAATTGCTGGAGGTAACTAATCCGGATGAGCTTATAAATAAGCCGTTCCTGCCGGAACAGTTCTGGGACAATCCCAAGAAACGGGATTATATTCTGAACCAGTTAAACAAAACGAGCGTCGAGGTTCACGACCTGACTATGAGAACCGCCAAAGGTAAGAAGCTATTCGTTACTTTGTTCTCAACCCAGACCAAAAACATAAAAGGTCAAACCAGCGGAAGCCAAGGCGTTCTTTACGACATCACTGCCAAAAAGGAGCTGGCAAGCCTCAGAGAAATGGAACAAAAACTGCGCAGCAGCGAAGACCTGTTGAGAAGAACTCTTGAGTCCACCGCAGATGGTATTCTGGTTATTGATGAAAAAGGCCTTATCAGCCATGTAAACAACCCATTTATAAAGATTTGGAATGTTCCTGAAGAAATATATGAGCAGCAAAATGACCAGAAACTTTTCGAGCATATTGGTTGTTTTTTAGAGAATTCATCCGTCTTTCTTGATACGCTGCAAGCTTCCTGTCCTGATAACCAGGATAGTTCCGACATTTTGCACTTAAAGGAAGGAAAGATTTTAGAAGTATCTTCGCATCCATTGATTCGAGAAGGAAGATTTGCAGGACAAGTTTGGAGTTTTCAGGATATCACCGAGAAAAAGCAGGCCGAAGAGGCGCTGCATAAGGCCCACGACGAGTTGGAAGTTCGGGTCGAGCAGCGTACGGCCGAACTGGCGAGAGCTAACAAAGTCCTGGAATCTGAAATCACTGAGCGTAAGAATGCCGAGCAGGCTCTGGTATTGCTCAATAAAGATTTGGAATCTACTATCAGAGAATTAAGACGTACAAATAAGGAACTTCAGGAATTTGCATATATAACAGCCCATGACTTAAAGACACCTTTACGGGGAATTGGAACCTTAGCTGACTGGCTATCGACGGACTATTCTGATAAGTTCGATGAAGAAGGCCAAAAGCAGGTTAAGATGCTAATCGAAAGAGCAAAGCGAGCGGACAAACTGGTCGATAGTATTCTCCGGTATTCCAACGCCGGACACGACAAAGAAGAACATGAACAGGTGGATTTGAATGCCCTACTGCCCGAACTAATTCTTGAGATTAAACCGCCGGAAAATATCGAAATAAGCATCGAGGAAAAACTGCCTGTCCTGATGTGCCAAAAAACACACATCAGCCAGGTCTTCCAAAACCTTCTGAGCAATGCCATAAAACATATGGATAAAGATAAAGGCCGGATCAACGTCGGTTGTATTGAGGATGACGGTTTTTGGAAATTCAGTATTGCCGACAATGGGCCCGGAATCGACAATAAATACTATAAAAAGATTTTCAAGATATTCCAAACCCTTTCGCCTCCGGATGAAACGGAATCCACCGGCATAGGCCTTTCTGTCGCGAAAAAAATCGTTGAGCTGAACGGCGGCAGAATCTGGGTTGAGTCAAATTCCGGAGAAGGAAGCACTTTTTTCTTTACTTTACCAAATCAGGAAATAGAAGCTTCCAATAAGAAAAGCGAAGCCAATATTGCTTGTTGACAATGATAGTACGGGTACGATTACGGCCGGGCATACACCCAGGAAGCTAATGCTTATAAACCAACTGACCTGCACAGGCTCAGCATAATCGAGCACAAATCGCCACGCCCATTATTACTTCCAGTCATTAAGCAGAATATTTTCAGCCA
The DNA here is from genome assembly GCA_964634515.1 of uncultured Pirellulales bacterium. GTDB lineage: Bacteria > Planctomycetota > Phycisphaerae > Sedimentisphaerales > Anaerobacaceae > NIOZ-UU13. Next base: position 5,030 of record CAZWME010000012.1, read on the forward strand.
ACCCCCAACATATACCAAGTTACCGTAAATGGTTCCATATCGCAGCCAGATTACTAAATCCTTTATCAAAAAACAAAGGGCGAATAAGATTTGAATTGACAGCGAGGCGTTAAAGAGTTTTAATTTTTTGTCGATATGTCGAGTTGTGCATATCCAAAGATAATTTTATGGGTAAGGACACATGGACAAAAAAGAAGAATTATTGAGCGCTATTCTCAAATTCGCCAACAACGGACAACCTTCAGAGGACAAAAAAAGATTAACGTGCGCCGGCGCCTTTGAGCTGGCCAAAAAATACGATTTGAAAATTATCGAAATAGGACATATTTGCAACAAGTACAACATCAAAATCTGCAAATGTCAACTCGGCTGTTTTAAATAAAACCGGAGAGGACAAGAATGTGAAGAAATTAAGAGCGAAATTTAAGCTCTGGCTCAGCACCAGAGACATTGAAGGTGTTTTCGGCGACGGCAAATGGCGTCTGCTTAAAGCCATCGAAAGCACAGGCTCATTGACTGAAGCCAGCGAATCACTCAAGATAAGCTATCGAAAGGCATGGGGTGACCTTAAAAAGGCGCAGGAAGCATTGAATGAATCCTTAGTCGAGAAACATCGAGGTGGTATCCGGGGCGGCCAGAGCGCTCTAACCGAACAAGGAAAAAAATGGGTTTCAGCTTATACGAAATTTCACAATGACATCGAAAAAGCTATAGAAAAAGCTTATCAAAAACATATTAAGGAACTTCTGTGACGAAAACAAGGAACGGGCTTATATCCGAGTCTGCTTTTAGTCTCATCGAACTGTTGATAGTGATTTCTGTGATGACTTTACTTGTCGGTCTTATTTTACCGGCGCTGAGTCGAGCCAGATCCGTTGCCAAACAAACAGTATGCCAGAGTCAATTACGGCATTGGGGATTAGCATTCGAAATTTATGTTTCCGAAAACGATGGATTTTTCCCCCACATTGATGGCCGCGACCGAACACCGAGCAATCCACAAACAGACGCCGAACGGGCAGACTATTATTTTGGCTGGGTCGATGTGCTACCGCCCCTGATGGGAGAAAAATCCTGGCGAGACCACGATTGGGGCTTGCGTCCGAGTATAGATACCGTATTTCAGTGTCCCTCCGCAAGGCTTGCGCCGGACGAAAGTTACAAATACAGACCCAGAAGAAGCGGATTTTTTTCTTATGCGATGAATTCCTGTCTCGAACTTGACGAAAACTGCTGGCCACCCTATGGATACGAAGGCTCAAACTGGCACATGCCCAGCTTTTTAAAAACAACAAATATAAAAAATCCACCAAAATTGATCCTACTATTCGACCAACTGCTCGACCCGGAAAAAGGTTACGGTGGTAAAATAAATAATCCAACCGCTGGAAAATACTGCGGCAGCTATCCCAAGGCCTTTAGCGCCCGTCATGCCAAACCAGGCGGAATACTTGGCGGTTCAATCCTATACAGTGACTATCATGTTCAATGGAAAGATTCAGTATGGAAACCAAACTGGCCCGAAGATTTAGAGGTACCCCCTCTGGGTGACCCAGACTGGTATCCTTAAGACAAAAAAAGAAACTCATATTATGAACTTCTCAAATTTATACAGGAGCAAAGTGATGGGAAAAAAGATGTTAACAGCGGCGATTATTTTAACCGCACTTGTACTGGTTGATCATGCTCAGGCTGATGCACTTTCAATCTATGACATCCAATACACAACCGAGGCTGATGGCATAAGCCCTCAAAACGGAAATATTGTTGACTGCATGGGTGGAATAGTAATCCACATAAGACCAAGCAGCAGACCAAGGCTTGTCATACAAGATCCCAACTATCCCGATGGCTGGGGTGCTATTCAGATCAAAGGCTGGACGAGTGATGCCTTTAACAATATTACTATTGGAGATTGGATTTCTTTAACCAACGTAATGGTTGAAGAAAACAAAGGTACGACATTCCTTCAATACCAAAGTGAACATGATCCCAATTTAACGATATTGAGCAGAAATAATCACCTTCCAAAGCCGCTGGTCGTAACAATTGATAAAATTGCTGCACCACCCGAAGGCATTGATGCCTGGATAATACCTGAGCAAAGGGCGGAAAAATACGAATCGATGCTGATTAAAGTCATTAATGTTCATATTAGTGACACTGGCTACGGAAAGGCTTTTGACAATTACGTACTCACAAGCAACATCGATCCAAACCTTACCTGCTGGATTTCGGACTATATGAACACCGACAAGGAAAAAGGGCTGATTTATCATCCTTACGTAGAACTAGATCGGAATTTCTGCGGGGTAGCCGGAATTCTCGAACAATATACAGGAGATTCAGAAGGTATTTTTTACGATTATTATCAGTTGCTCACAACTAATACCAAGGCTTTCACAATCGAACAAATTGCCGATTTAGATGGAGATTGTGACGTTGATTTTGCCGACTTTAGTATTTTTGTCGAACATTGGCTTGAAGGCAGGTAAAAACTATGGTATAAGTCCTATTAGAAAGGACAGAATTTCTAACGGGATAAATAACAGATTATTTAAAGGATGATACAAATGAAAAAGGAATATATTTTAGGAATACTGTTTTTCGGCGGTCTGTGGGGAATTTCGGAAGCTGTTTTGGGAGATGTTTTATACAGCGCAAATATACCTTATGCATCGGTCCCTCTCACTATCATAGGCTTTATCATAATGACTATGGCGAGGGTATATTTTCCAAAGATGGGAACAGCAACATTTATAGCAGCTTTTGCTATGTTTTATAAGTTTCTGAATGTCCCATTTTACGGCTGTCATCTACTGGGTATTCTGATGACAGGTATGTGCTATGATTTGTTCTTTAGCGTAATTAAAATAAAGAAGCCTTCACTTTCTGCTGCAGCGGCAACTTATTTAAGCTATGCACTATTCGGCCTGATGATTACCTATGTTTTTCAATACGAACACTGGGTACAGGCGGGATTTTCCGGCGTTCTGCGACATATTACAATCAGCGGCAGCATGGCTGCTTTAGGATGCGCTGTTTTTGTACCGAACTGTATTGGTCTTACTGAACGGCTCAAAACAAAACTCATCCAATGTTTCAACATGCGATTGCAATTGGTCCCAGGCGGTGTATTAGCGATTACCATCGGACTATGGGTTTTCGGTATAATAGCGTATATTTCCTGAATTTTCAGCCGCGCCAATAGGTTCATTACAATCTATTGCAACCAGGAAAGTTACCGATGGTATCAACACAAAACAGGCTCATTTTGTGGACAGGCCCTAAACATAGCGGCAAAACCACCAGCGCTACTCGCCTTATACAAATGGCTCGTACCGAAGGTTTTACCATCGCAGGAATCCTCCAGCCGTCATTATACGATAACGGCGAATTACTCGGATTTGATGTTCTTGATGTTCAAAACCAAAAGCGAACACCTCTGGCAAGACGAAATAAAAATAAAAGCACAATGGGATTTTTCAACTTCATCACAGATGGCCTTACATTTGGCAATGCCGTCTTGAGCACAGAAGCGATTAAATATGCCGACCTCGTTATTATTGATGAATTCGGACCGCTGGAATTAAAAGGCCATGGCTGGCGCAGAAATATAGAATCGTTATTGTCATCCAGCAACGCCATTATATTAATTATAATTCGCCAGGGATTAAAGGACACTTTTCAAAAGATATACGCAGGCGTTCCCTGTCTGGAGCTTGAGGCAATCGAAACAAACTCAGCCAATAAAGTTATCGCTATTCTTAAAAACAGACGTCAACCAAAATAAGGAATAAAATGCTTAAGCTTGACGGAATGTTGATGATAGGTTCATCCGCAAGTAACATCGGTAAGACTGCACTGGCGTGCGCACTTCTGAAACAAGTTAGTAAAAACTGTGATGTTATAGGAATAAAGGTAACTACGATTAGGGACAAAGAAGGCCAATGCCCTCGAGGTGGTGAAGGTTGTGGGATATGCTCTTCGCTCGAAGGCGTCTATAGCATTACCGAAGAGCTTGACAGCAGTTCCGAAAAAGACACAGCAAGACTTCTGGCTGCCGGTGCAAGCCGGGTTTTCTGGCTGCGGGTTCGAGAAGAACACCTTATGGAAGGTATAACCTCACTGCTGGACGTCATCGGCCATGATGCTGTTTCAATTTGTGAGTCAAACTCGCTTAGGCAAGTGGTTGAGCCGGGCCTTTTTCTGATGGTCGGAAGCCACGATTCGAAAAACTGGAAAAGCTCAGCTTTAGGCGTGAAAAAATATGCAGACAGGATTGTGATTTCAGATGGCAGCAGCTTTGATTTTGATCCAAACAGGATAAAGCTTATCAAAGGCAAATGGATAATAAACATGCCAGCAACAGCAATAATTATGGCCGGCGGAGAGAGCTGCCGAATGGGTATCGATAAAAGTATGCTGTCGATTAAGGGGCAATCTATAATAGAGGTGATATGCGAGCAGATTCGCGACTTTTTCGACGAGATACTAATAAGTACCAACCAAGTGGACAAGTTTGCATTTCTTGGCTTCAAGGTCGTCCCTGACAAAGTACCCGAATGGGGACCATTGATGGGCATAGCTTCGGCTCTGGAGGCTTCGTCCAACGAATTCAATTTTGTAGTTGCCTGTGATATCCCCAACATAAACCTGACCTGTGTAAACAGAATGCTTACCGAAGCTATCGAAAGCCAGGCGGATATAGTCGTTCCAGTAACCGGCAAGGACAAATACGAACCTCTCTTTGCTATCTATCGTAAAAGTACACTTGAAGCCATAAATAAGACACTCTCATCCGGAAAACACAAAATAAGCGATGTTTTCTCTTTGTGCAGGATTAAGTATATTAAGATGGAAGGTGCAGATTGGTTCATAAACCTTAATACAATGGCTGATTATAAAGAATTTCAACAAAAGCTGCTTTGAAAAACAAAGCTATACAGAAATGAAATACACATAGAGGAATAAAGCATAATGGCTCACGAAGGTCTTTGGGAACAACTTGAAAAGCTGGACGGCACCGAAACGGCACAGCGGTCAAAGTGTCAACATCTTGACAACCAGTCACAGTATATCATAACCCTTCTGAACACAGAGTATATGGTCAATCTTTTGGACAGAAATATCTTTTCCAACCGGTCTGTTTCTCAGCAGAAAGAGGCTAAGTTTCTCGAACAGCTTTGCATCCTTGCTTATTTAATCAATGCCAAGGATTTACCACTGGCCAACAAACTTGTAACCGGTAACACTTTACCGGGAGGTCAGTTCTTTTTCAGAGGCCAGCACGGCCTGCCAACTAAAAAATTAGAGGAGGTCTTTGGTAGCAACCCAGAAGTTTTACATAAGGTTTCAGCACAGCTTGACGCCGAACGCTGCGAATTCGGTGACGCCTCAATTCGCCTTTATATATTACCCCGGTTGCCACTGACCATAGTGATTTGGGGCCGCGATGAAGAATTCGAGGCCCGAGCTTCTATTCTATTCGACCAGACAGCAGCTTCTCAACTGCCCTTAGACGCCTTGTTGGCAGCCGTGAATCTTACCGTCGAGGCGTTGTCAAAAAACGCTAACTAAGAGAGTAGTTCAAAAGTAATTGATACATAGCAAACAGCTAAGTACCGGTAATCCATTATCATTTGCAAATATTACAGCATAAATGCTTGACAGTTTCTGAGAAAGCTGTTAGGTTACCCAAAGACAACTACATTGAATTTGATTTACCAGATATTGGAGCCCAGACAGCCGATAATAAGGTTGTTATTATATCTATAATGCAGGGTTTAAAAATAGCAATTGGCGGTAAAGGGGGTGTTGGAAAGACCACAGTCTGTGCAATCTGGGCACAATTATTCGCCAAAAACGGATTTGATGTTCTCGTAATCGACGCCGACCCTAATACTACCCTTGCTTCAGCCTTTGGGATAGCTTCAGAACAATGTCCGGAGGCGCTTACCAGAATGAAACAGCTAATCGCTGAGCGCACCGGCACCGGCAAAGACGCAGTTGGCACATATTTCAGGCTGAATCCCAAGGTCAGTGACCTTCCGGAAAAATATTCACTTGACGTTAACGGCTTGAAGCTGCTTGTCTTAGGAGGAATAACTCAGGGTGGTGCAGGATGCGCCTGTCCGGAAGGAGCATTCTTAAAAGCACTGCTGACACATACTATTTTGCAACGTAAGGAACTGGTCCTGGTTGATTTGGCCGCGGGTGTTGAATTTCTGGGCAGAGCAAGTATACAAGGTATTGATGCCTTTATATCCGTTGTAGAGCCCGGAGGCAGAAGTATCGAAACAGCCAACAATATCAATAAAATGGCCAAAGATTTAGGCATTAGTTGTATTGGAACAATTGCCAATAAGATTACAGAACCGGCTCAGGCAGAGATAATAAAATCTCAATTGAAAGATACAGAGCTGCTGGGAACTCTTCGGTACAGCCGCTCTCTACAGGAAGCCGATCTCAGGCGAGCAGCCGTATTCGAGGCCGATGGTGACGTTACAGAGCAGCTAAAACAGGCCAAGGATAAATTGGTGGAACTTATTTCCCAATCTTCTTCACTCAATTAGGGGCAAAAAGAACCAAAAACAATAATTGACAACGCAAAAATTTTATATTATGAGAATAGTTTCCCATTTTGGGACGTATTACAAAATGGAATACCGGTGTTAAACTTTAGAATAGAGGTACATTTATGGAGCCAAAAGAACGTAGTATTGATAAAGCGTCACAGGAAATGATAGCCCGAATGAAAGAAGCAGGACAGCAGAACGCCTGGGACCGGCTTGAAACTCAATTACCACAGTGTGGTTTTGGAAAACAGGGAATATGCTGTAGGATTTGCACTATGGGGCCCTGTCGAATCTCTAAAAAAGCGCAAGCAGGTATATGCGGTGCTACCGCCGATACAATCGCAGCCAGAAATTTACTGCGAATGATCGCTGCAGGTGCTGCGGCACATTCCGACCACGGTCGTGACGTCGCACACACATTCAAGATGGCTATTGAGAGCGATAGCTGCGATTATACAATCAAAGATGAGTTGAAATTGAGGGAAGTTGCGGCAAGATACGGGATCAAGGTAGAAGGCAGAGACACAAAGGAAATCGGCAGCGATCTTGCCAATGCGGTGTTAGCTGAATTTGGAAAACAAGATGGAACACTTGTAAGCACAACGGCCTACCCACCAGTTGCCAGACAAAAGGTTTGGAAAGAGTTTGGTGTAACTCCTCGTGCCGTTGACCGCGAAATTGTCGAGATTATGCACAGAACACATATTGGTGTAGGCTCTGACTATAAAAATCTCATGAAACAAGGCATCCGGGCTTGTTTGGCAGATGGCTGGGGCGGATCACTTATTGCCACGGAACTCTCAGACATTCTGTTTGGAAGCCCCTGTCCGATTCGATTTGGGGCTAATCTCGGAGTCCTTGACGCAAAGAAGGTCAATATAATAGTTCACGGCCACGAGCCTACGCTTTCGGATATAATTGTGGCGGTTTCTCAGGAACCAGAGCTAATAAAAATGGCCGAGGAAAAAGGCGCCACAGGTATCAACCTTGCAGGGATATGCTGCACAGCCAATGAGATTTTAATGCGCCATGGGATACCGGTTGCCGGTAACTTTCTGCAGCAAGAATTAGCTATGATGACCGGTGTCGCGGAAGTTATGCTGGTTGATGTGCAGTGCATTATGCCTGCGCTCGGTTCTCTATCAAACTGTTTCCATACTAAGCTGATTACTACATCGCCCAAATGCAAGATTGATGGAGCAGAGCACATTGAATTTCACGAGGATAGAGCCGTCGAGACCGCAAGAAAAATCATCAAGATTGCTATTGAGAACTTTGCAAACAGAAAGGGTGAAGGCAAGATTCCAAAGGCGAAGGAGCATGGAATTGCAGGTTTTACAGCGGAAAACATTTTTTACCATCTTGGTGGTCGATTTCGCTCCAGCTACCGCCCATTAAATGACAATATCATCAATGGTCGAATTCGCGGTGCCGCGGGAGTTGTAGGCTGCAATAATCCCAAGCAAGTGCACGATTACGGCCACCTTACGATGATAAAGGAACTTATCAAAAACGATGTTATAGTCGTCAGTACAGGTTGTAGTGCGATAGCAGCCGCTAAAGCCGGCTTAATGAGACCGGATGCGGCAGCAAAACATTGTGGCAAAGGTCTGGCTGAGGTCTGTGAAGCAGTTGGTATCCCACCGGTGCTTCACGTTGGTTCCTGCGTTGACAACAGCAGGATTTTGACAATTCTATCGAATGTTGTAGCCGAAGGCGGTCTTGGTGAGGATATATCAGAGTTGCCAGCCGCAGGGGCCGCACCTGAATGGATGTCAGAAAAAGCAGTCTCAATTGGAATGTATTTTGTAGCCTCAGGTGTTTATACTGTTATCGGTGAGCCTTTGCCTGTCCTTGGTGCTCCAAATTTAACACGGTATCTAACCGAAGAAATTGAAAAGGACGTTGGCGGCAAATGGGCTTTTGAACGTGACCCCATTAAAGCCGCTCATATGATGATTGAGCATATCGAAAGCAAACGCGATGCACTGGGTATCAATAAAGAAAAGGAACGCAAGCTCTATGATATGGCAGACCGCAGAGCTTTGACTATAGAATAGAACAATAAACAAGGCAAAATATATTACAGTATATTCAGGATATTAAACGCAAAGGATGGTTTCCTATGTCAAAAATAATTGCATCAGCAGCTATACGTGGCGCTCATAAAATAGCCAAAGAGGCCGAAGAAATTTTAGCCAAAGCAATCAACGAAAAAGGTGAAGATTGCCGAGTTGAGTTCCCAAACACCGGCTACTATATGCCCATTATTTATTCTATGACAGGGATGGCAGTCGAAAAACTATCCGATTTTAAAGAAGTAATGCAGGAGATACAAAATTTACTGCCGCCACATGTTGATGATGATTTATGGGTGCCCTATCTTGGTCATGCTCTGGACGCCGGTATGGCAACACTTTTCGCAGAGGAGATCATCGAGGCCTGCAAGTACTTAATAGGACCCAATCCGGTTGACGATATCTGGCTCGGAGCGGCCGACGACATAATCCTTCGCGAACGCGGTATCCAGTTTGTGGATGGTACGGCACCGGGCTTTGCAGCGATAGTCGGTGCTGCGCCAAATGTGGAAACAGCGGTTGAAATCGCCCGTAAACTACAGGAACGCTGCCTGTATATCTTTATGTCAGCGCATAATAACGGCAGCACTTTCGCCGAGCAACTTGTCGAAGGCGGCGTACAGTTGGGCTGGGAAACGCGACTGGTTCCTTTCGGACGAGAAATCACATCAGCCATATATTCTCTTGGCTTTGCCAGCCGGGCAGCCCTAAGCTTCGGAGGTGTGCAGGCGGGGGATTTCCGACGAAATCTGCTCTACAACAAAAACAGGATTTTCGCCTTTGTTATGGCCATGGGCGAGGTTACCGACGAATGGTATGCCACCGCCGCCGGTGCAATTAACTATGGTTTCCCCGTCATTGCCGATTCCGACATTCCTGAAATTCTTCCCACCGGCGTATGCACATATGAACACGTTGTATCGAATATTCCTTACGACCAGATAGTAGAAAAAGCGGTAGAAGTCCGTGGTCTTAAGGTAAAAATCACCGAAATACCAATTCCGGTCTCAGTCAGTCCCGCCTTCGAAGGAGAACGTATCCGCAAGGAAGAAATGCACTGTGAGTTCGGCGGCCAGAGAACACCTGCCTTCGAATGGCTTCGAATGCGGGAAATCAATGAGGTCGAAGACGCCAACGTTGAGGTGATAGGGCCTGATTCGGATTCACTGGAAACGGGTGGAAGGCTGCCGCTGGGTATCATAGTTGAAGTGGCAGGGAGAAAAATGCAACCTGATTTTGAGCCTGTACTCGAGCGACAAATACATACATTTTTAAACGAGGCACAGGGACTTTGGCATATGGGACAGCGGGACATCAATTGGGTCCGAATCAGCAAGGACGCCGCAAAGGCGGGTTTCAAACTCGAGCATATCGGCAAGCTTCTGCATGCCAAGTTCCACGACGAATATTCGAGCATATTAGATAAAGTACAGGTAAAAATATACACAGATGAAAAACAGGTGGAAGAGCTCCGCCAGCAGGCCCAGGCCGTTTATGGTGAACGTGATGCCCGATTGGCAGGTATGCAGGATGAAGATATTGATACATTTTATTCCTGTACACTCTGTCAAAGTTTCGCCCCGAACCATGTTTGTGTGGTTTCACCGGAGCGACCCGGTTTGTGCGGCGCTTATAGCTGGCTGGACTGCCGGGCGGCATTCGAGATAACTCCCTCGGGACCCAATCAACCCATCTCAAAAGGCAATTGTATCGATCCGACCATCGGCCAATGGGACAAAGTAAACGCATTTGTTCTCAAAACCAGTGGCGGCAATGTTGAGCGAATGAGCCAGTACAGTATGATTACCGACCCAATGACCTCCTGCGGCTGTTTCGAATGCATCGCCGCCGTACTGCCGTCAACAGGAGGAATAATGATTGTCAACAGAGAATATCCCGAGATGACACCCTGTGGAATGAAGTTTTCGACGTTGGCAGGGACAGTCGGAGGCGGCCAGCAGACACCTGGATTCATCGGTCATTCCAAGCATTACATCTGCTCAAAAAAATTCATCCATGCCGAAGGCGGTATTAAGCGGATTGTTTGGATGCCAAAAGTACTCAAAGAAGAAATTAAGGATGCTTTATCCGAAAGAATCAAGGAAACAGGATTGGACCCGGAAGAATTCCTCGCAAAAATTGCCGACGAAACCACAGCAACAACCGAAGAAGAGGTACTGGAATTTATCACCAAAAACGAGCATCCTGTAGCCACTTTAGAGCCTATGTTCTAAGAAATGCCAAACACTCTCGTAAAGAAAGCGAGAAACGAGGGATACAAAATAATATATACAGAATACGAATAAAGGAACAATATTATGGCACTAACAGGATTGGACATATTCAAGCTCTTACCGAAAACCAATTGTAAAAAGTGCGGCATGCCTACTTGTCTGGCTTTTGCTATGGCGCTTGCTCAAAAGCGCGCCAAACTCGAAGACTGCCCCGACGTTTCTGAAGAAGCCAAAGGAAAACTTGCCGCCGCATCGGCCCCGCCGATGCGAAAAATCGTGTTTGGTACTCAGGACAATCAAGTCCAGCTTGGACAGGAAACCGTAGTGTTCCGACACGAGGAAAAATTTTACAATCCGACCGCTCTGGCGGTAACCGTCTCGGACAAACTTACCGGTGAAGATTTAACCAAGCGCATCGAAGCTGTAAATGCACTCCAGTTTGAGCGTATCGGTATCAAAATCGGAGTTAAGGCCATAGCTCTCGTAAACGACAGCGGCTCTGCCGAATCTTTTTCACAGGCCGCTGCAATAGTAAAAGACGCCAGCAACCTTGCTTTAATTCTGGTAACCGAATCACCCGATGCAATGGCCGCAGCGGCAGCTAAAGCTAAAGAATCTGTACCTTTACTTGCTTCGGCCACTCCGGATACCGCAGAAGAGATGGCAAAAGTAGCCAAAGAAAACGGCTGTCCAATCGTTGCAAAGGCCGACTCACTTGATGCCCTGGCCGGACTTACCGAAAAGATTAAGGCTGCAGGAGTAGAAGATATAGTATTAAATCTCCAGAGCCCGACCCTGCAGAGTCAATTGCTTAATCTCTCGAAGATACGGACCCTGGCTCTGAAAAAAGTGTTCAGACCGCTGGGCTATCCGACAATATCCTATGCAACCGACGGCGACTCTGATACACAGGTGGCTTCGGCCATAAGTCTGATTTGCAAATACGCCGGTATAGTGGTACTCGATACTGTCGAACCGTATGCGATTCTGCCCATGCTGACCGCGGTGATGAACATCTACACTGACCCGCAGAAGCCGGTCCAGGTAGAGCCAAAAATCTATCGCATCGGCGAACCTAATGAGAATTCACCGGTAATGTTTACCACGAACTTTTCACTGACATATTACACTGTAGAATCGGACGTCGAGTCCAGCAGGATACCAAGCTATATCCTCGTGGTTGATACCGAGGGCACAAGTGTCCTGACGGCTTATTCCGGGGACAAGCTCAATGAAAAAACGGTAGCTGATGCCATGACCAAACACGGCGTGGAAGACCTTGTCAAACACCGTAAGCTAATCATCCCCGGCTATGTCGCCGTAATGAGCGGCAAACTCGAAGAGGCCACAAACTGGGAGGTTATGGTCGGCCCAAGAGAATGTTCGATGCTGCCCAAATTTCTCCAGGAAGTCTGGAATTAAACAGGTTGCTTGGTGCTCGGTGCGAGATACTCAGAAAAGGAAAAATCGAGCATCGCTTGTCCGCTTTCGCTTCAGCGAAGGCGGAAGTATCGATAATGGAAGAGAGCAAGAAGAAACAATACACAATCCGTTTTGAACCAAGCGGCTTAAAGATAAAAGTGCCGTCCGGGGCCGTTCTTCTCGAAGCCGCCCACAAAGCCGGCATTTATTTAAGCAGCATCTGCGGCGGAGACGGATATTGCGGTAAATGTAAAGTAATAATTGACGAGGGGCAATTTCAAAGCAAGCCAACTGCATTACTTACCCCTGATGAAGTTCGGGAAAATGTCGTCCTTGCCTGCCAAACCAAAGTCCTTTCCGATATGACCATAACAGTCCCAAGGTCTCATACTTTGGAAACAAGCCAAATACTTATGGACTCGGACGCCCACAGATTCAGTGAGCTGCCGTCAGAAGTACGGGAAGGTATATTTGAGTTCGACCCCCTGGTTCGTAAAATCTGCGTTGAGATGTCACCGCCTACAGTACACGACCACACTGCAGACCACGAGCGATTGTACCTGGCTATACGTGAACAGATTGACGCTCCTATAATGCAGACCGGTTTCCGGCTCCTTCAAAAACTATCCAGATTGCTGCAAAGCTGCGACTATAAGGTTACCGTAACGGCAGGTCGTCGGGGAGAAACAACCGAGGTTATCCAGGTCGAACCGGGTAATCACTGCGAAAGAAACTTTGCCGTTGCCGTTGACCTGGGCACAACAACCGTTGTGGCCCACCTTGTCGACCTGACAAAAGCCACTACAATAGATACCGAAGCAACATACAACAGCCAGATAAACTTCGGCGAAGATTATATTCGCCGAATCATTTACGCGGAAGAAAACGATGCTTTCGATGAAATGCAAAATCGTATCGTCAATGATGTAAACAATCTAATCGTAACACTGGCTTCAAGACAGAAAATCGATTTACAGGACTTGAACGCCATTGTTTGTGCCGGCAACACTGCGATGGTGCATTTTTTGCTGAATCTTGATCCAACTCGAATCCGCAGAGAACCTTATATCGCCTCAGCCGGTTTTGTGCCGCCGATTCGAGCTGCAGAAGCAGGAATCCAAATCAACAAACGAGGCCTTTTATACTGCCTGCCGGGTGTGGCCGCCTATATCGGCAGCGATATAGTAGCGGGTGTTCTGACCACGCGAATCTTTACCCAGAAAGGCATATCCCTTTTTATCGACATTGGAACAAACGGTGAAGTGGTTCTTGGTAATAAAGAATGGTTAACCTGTGCCTCAAGCTCGGCCGGTCCTGCTTTCGAAGGAAGCGGAGTCAAGCACGGCATGAGGGCGGGAGCCGGCGCCATAGAAAAACTTTCAATTCTCGACGATGGTTCAATTGAGCTTAAGACAATCGGAGAAAAACATCCGGTCGGCATCTGCGGCTCAGGACTTCTGGACACACTTGCCGAATTATTTACCAAAGGAGTCATAGATCGAACAGGACGCTTCAAAAACAACGGCCAACCAAGGTTAAGCGAAGGTGATGAGGGCCGGCAGTTCCAAATATCCCCGGCAGGTAACGAGCACCAGGAAATAGTTATTACACAGGGGGACATCGACAATTTGATACGTTCCAAAGCCGGCGTTTTTGCCTCTATTAAAGTTCTTATGGAAGCGACTCAAACAACATCAGATGACCTGGAGGCGGTCTATTTAGCCGGTGGATTCGGAAACTTTCTGAATATTCAACAGGCAGTTAATATTGGAATGCTGCCGGATGTGCCGTTGGAGAAGATGTGTTTTGTAGGCAACACATCCATAGCAGGCGCAAAGACGGTCCTGTTAAGCCGCAAGGCCCTTGAAACAGCAGAAAAAATCGCCGGAGGTATGACATATTTTGATTTGATGAGCCATCCGGGTTATATGGATGAATTTACGAAAGCTAATTTCCTGCCGCACACTGATTTATCATTGTTTCCATCAGTATCAGCAGTTAAGAGCGAAACGTAAAACTAAAACGATATACGAGACAGAAAAGATGGCAACAACAATTGCATTAAGTGGAAAAGGCGGCTCAGGCAAGACCACATTAGCCGCCATGATTACAAGGCTCCTGCTTGAGCAAACCAATAGGAAAAGTGTGCTTGTGGTGGATGCCGATCCAAACGCCTGCCTGGGCCTGACCCTGGGATTTCAGCCGGAGGTAACCATTGCGGACATCCGAGAAGAGACCCGTGCTAAACCACCGAGTAATACCGGTATGGACAAGTTACGTTCGGTTGAATACGGAATACAGCAGGCGATTACCGAGGCCAAAGGCTTTGATTTGCTTACGATGGGCCGACCGGAAGGACCGAGCTGCTACTGTGCTGTTAATAATATGCTTCGAAAGTTCTTAGACCAGCTAAGCTCGCAGTATGAATTTGTGATTATTGACAACGAGGCGGGAATGGAGCATCTTTCCCGTCGAACCACCAATAACGTTGACCTGCTGTGCATCGTAGCAGAACCAAATACAATCGGCACCCTTACTGCTAAGAGGATTTTTGACCTTTCCAAACAATTGCCGATCGCCGTAAAGCAAACAGGTATCATTTGGAACAGGTCTGATAACGACAAAGAAATAGACGGAATAGACAACTTCGGACACATACCTTATGATAAGGCAGTTTTCGAAGCCTCGATGCAGGACAAGACGGTCTTTGACCTTGCAAATGATAGTCCGGCTTTTTCAACGGCGCGTAAAATACTCGAAGAGAAGATATGTTAGTTTTGAGTTCACAGGCTACGAACCCTGAACTATAAACGACAAATTATTATTGGAGGTCTTAAAATGCCAGTTCCTGAAATCGCAGAGAGTTTTACCAGCTCAGTAAACCGCCTCACGCTTGGCGCAACCAAAGAAGACGGCGGCACTCGAACCTCAACGGTAACGATAGGCGGAGCGAGTAGTGTCGTTTATGGCGGCTCTTCAGCCGATACTGGTGAAAAACCGGTTATTGCTATGGACGTTCTGGACAGTAAGCCTGAGGATTGGCCCGATGTATTGCTCGAACCTTATAAAGACGTGCTGGACAGCCCGGGTGACTGGGCTAAAAAGTGCGTAGAAGAGTTTGGAGCAGAATTAATTTGTGTAAAATTCGAAGGCATTCATCCGGATAAGGGAGATAAAGATGCCGCCCACGCCATCAAGGTAACCGAAGAAATCTTAAAAGCAGTTGGAGTACCACTTGTGCTCTGGGGCTGTGGAAATGACGAAAAAGACAACCAGGTTATGCCCAAGGTAAGCGGTG
>CAZWME010000013.1:0-20481 GCA_964634515.1 uncultured Pirellulales bacterium
AACTCAGAATCTTCAATCTGCATAGATCAACCTACGCATTAACCGGATGAACCATTTTTTTTACGTACCGATTCATGCTGATTAGTAAAGCTGTTTGTAGGTGTTCTGTAATTCATTCCAGCCGGATTTTCCTATATACTTCACAGAAACACTCCTACAAACTTCAAATCTCAAGATATCTGAGACTGTAACACTGATTGGCCCTTTTGATGTGGGAGATCCGAATTTTAGTGCTGACATATCACTCCTCTATAGCTTTGGTTTCCAGCAACATTAATCATAGAGCATCTCCGTAATTTTTATTTTACCCTATTTATTTATTGTTCGATTTACTTTGATATTTCTCTATCGCGGCCGTAAGCGTCATCACAGCAAGCTTCGCACAATGTTTGTGTTCTTCGGGCAGACCTTCAAAATATTTATCAACGTCTTCCGGTTTAATACGGAGTGCCTCTTCCAGGGATTTTCCTCTTGCTGTTCTCGTGACATAGCTGGCGCATGTGATCGTGGCACCACAACCATCAGTCATAAACCTGATATCGCTTATCCTTCCCTGCCCAACGACTAAATATATCTCGATAGTATCACCGCAGACACCTGTTATGCTAACGTAGCTGTCTGGATCTTTTATCCTCCCAATATTTTCAGGCCTCATAAATTCGTCCTGGAACTTCTCCGAATAGCCCTCCAATATAGCCTCCTGGAGATCTTGCGCAATTTTATCACGTTCTTCTGTCATTCGTATTTACCCTTATTTTTAAATTTATTCGTATGCAAGACCAAGTGAGTTCAACTATCACTCCTGTAGCCAATCAGGCACGCGAACATCTTTTATTATGTGGTCTATGTTGGGAATATATGGTTTGATATCCAGTATAGGGCTGTCGTTAAGAGCGTCAATATTTTCGATATACACAATATTGTTTTTAACTGAAATAATCTTGCATAAACTCAGAGCAATAAGATTTGGCCGAACAGGCGCCCGGCAGGCGAAAATACCGGTTAGAGGATTTTTCTTGTTACCACGTGGATGGACCTGAAGGATACTTCTTTTTTCAGGTGTGTCGTTCCTATCAAACCAATATAGCACGAAAGCATGCGAAAAGCCATCCAGACCTTTAAGAGCATCTTTGTACTTCTCAAATACATGCAAGCTCACAGACGTACCTTTTCTTTTCACCTTGCCGACTGGGTAAAGTTCAAAGAAACTGCAGGCATTTTCATCTTGCACATTGTTTGGTTTCGTCACATTATTATCTGATGCGCCTGGTACACTACAGCCAGCCGTTATAAGGGTACTAAGAAGCAGGACACGTCTTGAAATATCCATATTAAGTTCCTTTCAGATTCCAATTTGTAATTTTCGTATATAATCAAATACGCAGAGTATTTATAAGCTAGCCACCAGATCTCTTAGTTATCAGTTTGCCATTCGTGGCAGAAAATCCTTTTACGACAACGCCGCCTCCAACGTGGCCTCCGCCCATTTTGAAAGCAGCGATGCCGCCATGATTTTGGCCAAGAATAGAAGTAGCAATTCCTTCTCATGGCTGTTCTTTGATCTACAGTTGTCTTAGCAGATGGCGAGAGTGTTACCTGGCCAAACCCGCTCCCTGCCCAATAAGGGCGGAGATCAGAGTCACGTAACTGGATGATACGACTGCCAAAAATCAACGTTTGAGCGACATATTGATTTGGAGGCATCTTGTCGGTGCGGAACCCAAACAAATCGAGTTTCCTGCCCACTGTAAGTTGCTTGACGGTCTTAGACAACGCCGGCGCTGGTCCCAAATGAACGTTGAGTTCTCGGCCTTGCTTATCCTTGAGAATCAAATGAATTCCCAAGTCAGCTTTGCCGGTAGTATTTTCACATGGATGAGTCTTGACTTCCTGCAGCTTGCCTGAGATTCGAACCAGGCGAGGTCTCAGCATTTGCTGCACAACACCCTCGCTGTCACCCATACCCCGTTGAGCCTGAGCGGCAAACGACCAGATCAGCAAAAGCAGAGTACTCAGAAAAATTACTTTACCCTTTCGAGCAACAGTATTAAGCCTTGTTCTATTCAGGTTCTTCATGATAATTTCTCCTTAATTTAGGGGGATTTTGTGGCATTTTCCGTTGTTATATCGAGTTGAATATCTAACGGATTGTATCTATGCATCATGCTCACTTTTCCAATTAAACTTATTTGTAACTGGGAAATCCCTTTTCTGTCAGTGTATGTTTTCGCTCTTGTCGTATAATTGTACAGCACAACCATACTCTCTAATTCCTCCTGAATTAGTTTTAAGAGCTCTTCCGCTTCGATTCCGAAATATTTATTTTTCAATCCCTGGAAAGTAAATGTTCTATCTTTAAATTCATTTATTAAGTAGATTGCTAAAGTTATCCCCTTACTTTCCTGATTGACTATATTCTTTCTCCTTTTTATTAGATCGGTTAAAAACATTTTATTTCTATCCGCGGATTGTCTTCAAAACAGAGATCATATTCTGTTCACCAAATCCTAATCGTAAGATATTCATTTAATTTAAACAAAAGTTTATTTGTAACTTTTTTTTAAGCTTATCTGGGTACCTGTCGGACAAGGAAAGCATCGATCTTTACAAGTATCTGAAAATCTACTCGTAGCGCTGTCTCCTGTACAATGTGTGATACCGATTTTTTGTATATTATATTCTTGAAAATTAGTAATTGTTTGTTCGATTCGTTCTTTTGATGCGTTTAAAAGATGCATCTTCATTTTCGATATAAACCAACAGGATGCCGTTCGAAACACAGACGCAAGCTTCTGTTAGAGATAACTCATTGCTAAGGCCATGTGTGGCCGAATGTAAAGACTCTTCTCCCAAAGAGTACTTTAATCCCTTTGCTCTCACGGTAAAAGGGCCGGAGCCATATGGTATTAGTGACACAAGTGTACCAATCTGGCCATGCAATATACATTTCTCACTTCTGTCAACCGCAACAAGTGTAGAGACGCCATCAATGATAGCTATACGGCCGGGATAACTGGCTACCAAGGCAACGTTTCCTAATGTATGATCAAGGCGGCCGCCAACTGCTGCTACCAGAGTAATCTCCTGGCATCCTTGCTCCAATGCATATTCTACTGCCAGTTCGACATCAGACTTGTCTTTGTTTGGTGAGTGAGAAATCCATGCGATACTGTTTTCATCTTTCCACATGTCAGTAGCAATAGAATCCATATCGCCAATGACGGTTCTGGGTTGGAGTCCTATACCGGCAAGATGTTTTGCTCCACCATCTGCGGCAATCAACAAATCACAGTTGCTCGCTACACGTTTGGCCCTTGCAGGGTTTTTCAGCTCACCGTTGCAGAATATGCAAGCCTTTTGTGCTGACTCAGTGGTCACAGATATTATCTCCCGTTTCAAGTGTGTTGCCCAAATATGCTGACACAAGTTCTTCGGGTGAGTCGGTCGCTGCTCCTATTACAACTTCAATGTCATTCTGGGCAAACAACTGTTGAGCTCGTTGACCCATACCACCGGCAATGATAATGTTCACATTGTTTTCATGTAACCATTTCGGCAAAATCCCCGGTGCATGAGATGAAGGGATTATATTATTTCTGTTTATAACTTTCTTAAGGTTGTCATCGATATCAAAGATTGCAAACTGGTCACAATGGCCAAAGTGCAGACTCAGCTTATCTTGGACTATCGGAATTGCTATGCGCATTTTCTTATCTCCTTTTGTTATAGATTGTTTCTCGACTAATTCCTGGGTGTTTTTATCAAGTTCCAGAATTGGGCGTGATACATTTTCAAAAGCTTTCGCCGTTTGACTTTTATTGTAGTGAAATACAAATGGTTTTCCTGAATCACAAGACTGTACGATTTGAGGGTCAATAGGGATTCTGCCTAAGAAAGGTACACTCATTTGTCTTGCCATAATTTCACCACCTCCGGATTTGAATATATCCGTTTTCTCACCACACTTAGGGCAGATAAAACCGCTCATATTTTCTAATACTCCCAGCACAGAAAGGTTAAGAGTATTGCAAAAACTGATACATTTGCGAACATCCGCCAAGGCAACTTCCTGAGGCGTAGTAACGATAACTGCGCCATCGGCGTCTTCGAGAAGCTGGACTATCGAAAGAGGCTCATCACCTGTCCCGGGCGGGCTGTCAACAACCAGGAAATCCAGATTTCCCCATTGCACATCTTTGAGAAACTGCTTAATCATCTGATACTTCATAGGGCCTCGCCATATCACGGCATCATCGCTTTGGCGAAGCATAAAACCTATGGACATAACCTTAAGATTTCCTACCATTTCAACAGGTAAAATTGTGTCTCCTAGTGTCTGGACAATTTCTTTTTCTATGCCCAAAATCTTGGGGACGCTTGGACCATGTATATCAATGTCGAGAAGGCCGACATTTTTGCCGGCAAGAGCAAGTGACATTGCCAAATTTACCGCCACCGTGCTTTTGCCTACGCCTCCTTTACCACTGAGTACAAGCACCTGATGCTTTATTTGTTTTAGTCTTTTACGAATTTGCTCTTGCTCAGCCTGAATATGCTTCTGCTTATCGTGGTTAACTTGAGTAGCTTGTTTTTTTCCTAACATAACCTGTTCTTCCTTTTATGTAATTCCACTTATCATTCTCCAGTCCCATAGTATTTACTATGCCAAAGCATAAATAACATTTCTCCATAAGGTCTTTATCTCCTCCGATACCCTTCCACCTATATATTCGATTACCGTTGCCTTCAAAATTTGAGCCTTTGTAAAAGCCTTATCGTAACGAATCTTACCTGCCAGCTTAATACCGCGAGTGCCGGCTTCTTCGGTAATTTGTCCTGTTATCTCCTGGTTCAAATCTGATTTGTTTATGCACAGTAATGTTGGAATTCCGAAGCTCGCAGCCAAATCCGCGACACGGTCAAGATCATGCTTTCCTGAAAGTGTAGGCTCGGTAATTATCAGGTTCTTTTCTTCTTCAGCAGCAATTCTTTTTGCCTCCTTGCGGATAAGAGTTACCAGCTTTCCGCTGTTTTCCTCTGCGATTCCGAGTTTAGCATGAACCATTGGACCTAATCGTGTATCTGAAATGAACCACTGCCCATTTATGGAGTCATTAAACTCAATCGCATCGACGGGACAGAATTCAACGCATACTTTACATCCTTCACAGGAAATGGGATCAATGGTGAAGGTTTTATCAACTAAATCGTTTCCCTCCCCATTAAGATGTATAGCATCAAATCTACACAGCTCCTGGCATTTTCCACAGCCGCTACATTTCTCAGCAATTATGACTGCCCGTTTGCCGCCGGAAAAATTGGATTTTTGCTTTATCGTTGGTTCCAAAACCAAGTGTAGGTCCGCTGCATCAACATCGCAATCGGCAAACATTGCATTTTTCGCAAGACCGGCAAATGAAGCCACGATACTTGTCTTACCAGTTCCGCCTTTGCCGCTGGCAATCACAATTTTCATATCAAGCATATACCTCATCATTATTATGTTTATCCCAATCGAATCTGTCCTTTGCAAACCAGCCTTCCTTGGGTAAAGCATCAAAACATACCGGTTCCGGATTACACCATCTATGCCCCAGTAATATTTCCCACTTTGTGTACCTATTAATTGGGGAAGCTGTTTTATCATTCCTGTAACCATCCGGATGAAATCCAACATTGATTTCTGTTGCAGAAAATGTTTGTTCCATCATGAATTCCTCTATTGTGTTTCGTCGAATTGCCTTCGAATATACTGACAGTAGATCGCTGATGCAGGATTATGAGCCAATACACGATCCTTGGCAATGAGTGTTGTCACTGGTGCCTCTGAAAGCTGGGCAAAGATCGCATCGTGTCCAACACAAAGCCCGCATATAATATTGAGCTGGGTTTCTGCTTCATTTAGCAACTGGGCCTGTCCCGCTGGGTTGCACATAACCTCGGGCTTTTCCGATGAGATCCGCTGCAAACCAAAATCCTTCTTGTCAATTCCGGAAATCTTGCAACAGACTGAAATGACCCCAAAGTGCTTCGAAAGAATATTCTCAATAATCCTTGCTTCTTCGCTCAAACCTATACAAAAAGCCAGACCTATTCTTTGATATCCCAACTCCTTGGCAAATAAAATTATCTCACCCAATCTTGTTTCTTTGCAATAATGCTTCGCCTCAACTGCAGAAGCGGCTTGGTGTAATTTAGCTACATCATTGTAATATAATGGTCTATGCCTCGGAGCCTGCGAGAAGCAATCTTTGCCGTCGCGACATTCTTTACTCTCGCATCGTCCACATTGCGGGGACATACTCTTTTTCACTTACGGATTCCTTTAGAAAGCTTACTTAATATTTTTTTTCTGAACAAGTATGATCGCCTCATTGGGGCATTCTGAAACACAAGCGGCACAGCCGGAGCAAGCTTCGCTACTGACAACAGCTTGTTCACTAATCTCAATTGCACCTGTCGGACACACATCAGTGCAAATACCACAGCCTGCACACTTGTCAGAGAGAACAACGGCAACCAGGTTCTGGCCTGCTTCCAACTCTTTAATCTTTTGCTCTATCTCATCTTTTTGCTGTTCCAGGACCTGTGCCTGTCCTTGCAGATAAGCCTTTTCCTGCTTCCGATCAACATCTGGCTCTGACGAAAAAGCAGGCTTTTGTGATGCCGGCCAGTTGCCCGTTCCGGAACCAGCACCCATACCCATGCCACGTCCGCGACCCATTCCTCTGCCTCTGCCCATGCCTCGGCCCATTCCACCACCGCGACCCATGCCGCGTCCACCACCGATACCTAAGCCCATCCCGCCGCCTTGACCAAGTTGACCACTCATCGGCTGGCCAGTTGACGGCGGGTCTGCAGGCGAAGTGTTCACACCAAAGTGACTGGCTACATTTGGCCCCGAAGCAGACGAAAAAGTACCTGCTTTGAATTGCTCAACGGCTTTACGAACAGGTCCGTTAACACCAACGATAACCTGTACTCCAGCTTGACCAAATACGTTAAATGCGTTAGGCCCGCAGTTGCCGGTGAGTACCGCTGTTACTCCCTTTTCTGACATTAGTTGAGCCGATTGAATACCCGCGCCGCCGCCGAGGGCAATGTTAGGATTTTCGAGTGCCTCAGACTGCATTGTGTCAGTATCAACAATCAAAAAATACGCACACCGACCAAATCGGACCTCTACATTGTCATCAAGAGTAGGGCCCGTTGATGTTACTGCGATTTTCATAAGGGATCCTTTCTATGAGAGGCCGCACGTTCCAGTTGGACATGTTTCATTGCCCCGTGACGAAGATTTGTCGCCCTGCCCAACGGAGAAACCCGATAACATTTTTTGTAAATCAGAACTTCCGCAATCTTTGCAAACGTGTTTGGCCCTGGTCTTTCTTTTTTCTAAAAATTCCGCCCTACGCCCACACTTGTTACACTTGTATTCAAATATTGGCATCGTTTTACCTCTTTTAAATATTTTTGCAAAACACTCCAACCCCTCATGGCTCCGGAGGTAGTCTCCTTTAATCCAAAAGCTTAGCTTCAAACCATTGGTTCTGCAGGGAAGCTTGAAACAAGAAGTGCAACACTACTTTTCTTTTTTTAATTTATCTATCATCTCTTGCACTTCTTCGGCACCTTCATCATATAGCTTCTTCTCTTCTGGAGCCAGCTCATGCAGCAACCGCAGGAATTCACCCGCATGGACACGTTCTTCGTCAGCTATGTCTCGAAGCACTTCTGCAGCCAACTGATTATTGGTAGACTCTGCAAGTTGCATATACAACTGAACTGCTTCATATTCAGCTGATACCATAAAGCGAATAGCTCTAATTAACTCGGCATCTGTGAGTTTGCTGTCCTTTGCGAGTCCACTGAACGGGTTTCCAAAATCTGGCATAATCTTATCTCCTTAAAGACAAATTTCTTACAATCTCCTGACAGAGTGAGATTTATAGACCAGTACCCTCGTAGTAAATAAACCTGCTTCCGCTTATTTTGTTGCGACAATTTTGTCGAAACAGGATTATCCTACTTACTCTTTGCTGCTTTTCTGGCTTTCGAGTTCTTCTATACGCTTTTTGATTCCGTCAAGGCTATCTTTAAGATACTCCGCCTGACCTTTCAGGCCGTCCAGTTCTTGCTGAGACGCAATCGTTTGGGCAAACGGCGCGCCGCCATAAGCGTATGTGTTCACAGCACCACCATAAGCATAAGGGCTCACGCCACCTCCCCAGGCAGGCATACCGTATCCAGTTCCGGCCCAACCAAAACCTCGACCTCGGCCAAAACCGCCACCTCGGAAACCTCGGCCCCGGCCACCGTAGCCACGGCCACCAACGGGATTCATATAACCTGGCGCCGGATAACCAGCACAAAAACCAGCAGCTCTACCTGTCATTGGTCCCATACCTGCAGGACCTGTTCTATCTCCACCTGGCATAGTAATTCTCCTTTCTGTGAAATTAAAAACCTCTCAGAAGACAAATATGAAGTTATCTGTTCTTTATTCTTTGCTTCTTTTCTGGCTTTCAAGTTCTTCTATACGTTTTTTGATTGCATCAAGGCTGTCTCTAAGATACTCCGCTTGAGCTTTCAGGCAGGAAAGCTCCTGTTCCGGATTTATTGCTGGCACCGCTGGTCCAAAAGGCGCACCCACCCAGGTGGTTTGTCCTGCTCGTACCCATCCGGGCAATCCGGTTGCATAAAACCTGTTTCTCCAGCCTCGACCACCACTCCGGCCCCAGGAACCTCTGCCCCGGCCACCGTAGCCACGGCCACCTACGGGATTCATATACCCTGGCACTGGATAACCAGCACAAAAACCAGCAGCTCTACCTGTCATTGTTCCCATACCAGCAGGATCTGTTCCATCTCTGCGTGGCATTTTATTCTCCTTTCTTAGCACATACTCCCTTTTTCTGCCGTCAGACTCGGTGTTTATCGGTTTTCTATACGACTCATAGGCATCCGGGCTGAGATTCTTGTCTAATTGTGATAGAGGCCAATTGCCGGGCTCTAAAACCTTTTTAACTGCATCTTTAATCACACCACCAATTTGAAAAAACTCTATTCTGTTGTTTTTCATTGCCCCAATCATTTTGTCACCAAAGGTTTCAGCGATTACTATGGTCACGCCTTTGTTGGCAAGAAAGTCCGCCATCTGTGGTCCTGATTGGCGCTGTGCATCTTTGTAAGGATTGCCAACAGCCTCTATTAGTTCGCCCGTACTGTTGAATATAAGATAGTAGGGGCAGCGGCCTGCTTTGCCGCTTATAGATGACATAGAGTCTTTGCTATTCGATGCAACTGCAATTTTCACCGCATCCTTCTGAACAGCGTAAGTCATAGCCGCCACCAGAGAAAGAACAACCAAAGTTGAGAAAAGTGTCTTCTTCATTTTTTCTCCTATGTTAAAAAGATTATTGTCTCGTCATTCTCGTACCACATTTAGAACAGCTTGTTACATTACAAGGCTGTCCCACAACATGAGCAACCGTTGCTCCGCAACTTGGGCAGACACAATTTCCGCCCGGACCTGCTGCAAACGGTCCGCCCATCCTGCCTCTGCTTTGGCCTTTGCCTCGACCCATGCCTCGGCCTGTGCCGGGCCCCTGACTAGTAGGACCTGTACCATTACCTCTTGGCATAATATCCATCCTTTCTATAACTAAGTGTTAATTTGAATTCGCTACCAATAACCAAATTTGCCTCTTCCTCTACCAAAACCCCTCCGAAGCCACGAATTCACCCAACCGGTATAGGGCACTGGATACAGGGCGCCGTACCCATATGAACCTGCCCAGTAAGAACCGAATATTTGTATGGCGGGACCGTAATAACCAACTTTACCTACCACAGGATTTATATATCCTGACATTGGGAAACCCGCATAGAAACCTGCATCTCTACCTGTAATTGATCCTGATTCTATAGGACCTGTTCCATCTCCTAACGGTATATCATTGACCCCATTTCTTGGATTTTCAAAATTAACACTTGTTTGACAAATGGGCACACCTCGTAGTCCTGCAAAACCCTGCAATTGATGCGGAGATTTCTCTGAACTTCTTAAAACACAAAATCCACGACCTTGCCCGCTCATCGGCCCTCGACCTGACGGTCCTGTTCCATCAAATCCCGGCATATATTGTCTCCTGCTCAAATGTTTTACTTCTTCTTAATATCATTTCGCCAACATCGCACTCCAGGTCTCTGGCAATAACGAAACACTTGGCTTTTAAGATAAAGAAAATGTTCTTGTTGACTTCACTGAGGGTTTCATAATTACCCTGTCCTTTAGCTATGACTAAGTCGGCACGCGCAAAACCACCACGAAAATAATCTGAGCAATCCTCAAGGATTGTACCCGGCGCATCTGAACCGTTATCAATCACTTCTACAATTCGAGTTAAACCGGCAACCTCGGCATCTTTCATTGTTGCATCATTTATGACCGGCCTGCCCTTGACTACCACAGTGACTTTTTCTATGGGTAACTGCTCAATCAACAGCCGGTCAAAAATAATCTCACCGGCATTATCAGCAATATAGAGTATTTCTTCTGCCTCGTTTACTGCCTGCTGAAAAGGTTTTAATTGCATACCAGAAAATTCAGAAGCCAAACATTCACTAATCGTCTTTTCAAGTTCGCTTTCCTGTAATTTGCTATTGACTCCAAAATCGATGATATTCCCCGCTATTGCCAGCCGTATCGCTGTCTCAAGCGTATCTTCGGAACCGATAACCAACTTCCGTAGTTCGGGATATAATGTCAAAGCCAGATTGTTGAACTGCTTCTTTATCTTGTGATACGGATCCTCCATGCCCACTAGCTCTCGAATCACGCGGTGTATTTGCTGGCCAAGCACTGGCGGGCTCTGGCTCATATCTAAATCAGCCGCCAAACGAAGAATATTCCGAACCACCTGCTCGTGAATTGATTCATCGCCGGTCATTAGCCGAACAGCATCCAGCGATTGACGTACGAAGCACGGTATACAATCGAAATAAGTTCTCATATCTGGAATACCTCAGACATTAACTACGACCAGTGGCCTTCTACGTTAGCTTGTGTTACTTCGTTTAGCTCTCCTGCCTTATATGATCCTATAGCCTCTTGAATTTTTTTTGTCTTGGAGAGATAAACTTTTACATCCGCTGCATCGAGTGTTTTAAAGGCATTAGGCCCTATGTTGCCTGTTATTACCGCTTCTGCTCCAAGGTTGGCTACATTCTGCCCTGTTTGAATGCCGGCCCCCTGGGCTATGTTCAAATTAACTGCATTATCATATGCCCCAGATAATCCCGTTTGTGTATCCACTAATAATAGCCACTTGGCTCGTCCAAATCTTGGATCAATCTCACTCGACAATTCTTTACCTTGTGATGTCACTACGATTTTCATTTGTTTTTCCTTTAGTATTAATTTCAAACTCCATCCCCATCGGTTACATTTCTAATTTCATCAAATGTAACTGGTATCAAAAAACTTATCTTATGCTACTGCCGTCCACGGCGACATCGACGCTCTCGGCGGAAACCTTTCCGGGCTCCAGGCCACGAACAGGGCATCGTAAACTTTGATTGACCAAGCTGGCCCGTCATATATGCTTTCAATATCTCATCCACCGGGCCAAGCACATAAGGTAGAAGCTCGATTCCAGATGCCGAAACCAGAGAAGCCAATGAACGTGAAATTGCCCCACAAATGAGCACATCAACCCCTAAGCTCTTTAATCTTCCCGCTTTTTGAGGGATTGATTCTGTGTTCAAAGAAATCTCTGAACGGTGAATCTCAGAATTGTTTTGTATTTCAACCAGCAAAAGTCTGTGAGCAAAATCAAAAGCGCTCGAAACACAGTCGTTCCATACTGGAATTGCTATTTTCATTACACTGACCTTTCAATTATTGCATAAGCAAGTAATATGCCAGGAAGATCAGCAGAAACGAAAAAAAATTCAACCTCCTTTGATATAAGGACTTATGAAAAGCTACAGATGTATTAGGCTTTCTTAAAAACACCCAAAAGGATTGCGTTTTGCAATGCAAGCCAGTGCTGAACAGTTGCAATATGCAACTATGAAATTTGCACGGCTTAACGATATTTTGAGTCGGTTACATTAACATTAATTTAAGTGTAAACTTCAGATTTGATATTGTGTGCCTTCAATTTGCGAAACAGGGTACTTTTGTTGATGCCCAACTCTTTAGCTGTAGCCGTTTGATCGCCCTTGTTTCGCCGTAGCGCCTCGATAATAAAAAGGATTTCCATCTGCTTTAGGGTTGTTATCTCACCAGTCTTTACTTTATTAACACTTGAAGATGGACAGATCGAACTTGGTAAATGCTTCTTTTCAATTATTTCACTCTGGCACAAGACAAAACTATGCTCAATTATATTCTCAAGTTCACGCACGTTGCCTGGATAGTCGTATGCCAAAAGAATCGCCAACACTTCGTCGGTAACACAGCTAATGTGCTTGCCACGCAGGCGATTGAACCGGCTGATAAAGTGGTTTACCAACAGTGGAATATCATCTTTACGATCTCGCAGCAGAGGTAGTTCCAATTTCATAACATTGATTCTATAATATAAATCTTCCCTGAACTGACCCTGTTTGACGAGTTCACCAATTTTTTTATTGGTTGCTGTAATCACACGAACATCAGCATTAACAGAAGAAACAGCTCCCAACGGCTCATAAGTGCGTTCCTGCAAAACACGAAGCAGTCGAACTTGCACGGCCGCTGATATGTCGCCTATCTCGTCCAAAAAGATCGTACCACCCTGGGCTATTGCAAAACGTCCGGGTTTATCTTTTTTAGCGTCTGTAAACGCCCCCGCCTTATATCCGAATAACTCGGATTCCAACAAAGTATCAGGAAGAGCACCGCAACTAACTGCGACAAAAGGCTTGTCCTTGCGAAAACTTAAATTATGAATCGCCCGAGCCAAGAGTTCCTTGCCGGTCCCGCTTTCGCTTTCAATTAAAACTATACAATCGCTTTCGGCAATATTTGGAAGAACACTAAACAGCCTCTGCATTCGGTGATTTTGGCTAATTATATCCTCGCAGGACCATCGACCTTCAATTTCCTTTCGAAGCGCTTCTACTAAACTCATATCACGAAATGTTTCCACGCCTCCAATAACCTTACCACTTTCGTTTTTTAGCAAAGCTGTAGATATGGCAATTGCGTGTCGTTCTCCTTTGGCATCAACAATGTGAACCGCTTTGTTGATTATAGGTTTGCCGGTTGCTATTGTTTTACGCAATGCGCAGTCCGTCTCGCAAACATCTGCCCGCAAGATGTCACTACACTGCTGTCCAACAGCCTTGTCACGTGGGATACCTGTAATTTCCTCAGCCCCACGATTAAATGAGGTTATACGCCAATTTGAATCCACCGTGAAAACACCCTCGGTAATTGAGTTCAAAATAACATCTCTTTTTTTATTCTGTACCCTGTTTAACATGATTTATTTGTAACACATAGAAATGATTTCCACAACAATTAGATTTTCATAACGGTTTGGCTTTACGTTTTTTATGGGCAAGCGGTCTGAGTTCATCGTCATAATTAGACTCTATCGTGATGCTGACCGTTACAAGCAATAATGCATACTGCAGATTGAAAAGGCACATTTGGAAAACTCATTGTAACTCGCTGTAATCTTTCGACTCTACCTATAATTTCTCTGGGTATATAGCAATCTGCAGAACGAGCATCATCCAGAACAGTTCCTTCAGGAAGCAATATTGTAACATCGACACGTTTCTCAATAGGTGAGCTGATAAGATCTCGTCTTCTTAGTACTCCGGTTACTGTAATCCCATCTTCATTTTTGTACGCATCACACCACGCAATGTGTACTTTCTCTGATGCCTGTTTTTCTAAGGTAAGCACGCCGCTATCTACAAGATTTATTCGATTCTCAGCCACCCAGAGAAAAAATGATCAACATTAAAAGCCCCCTACAATTACTGAAGCAAAAACTGCCAGTTTCATAAAAAGGTATCCTAAAAGCAATTCTATTCGGAATATCCGCTTAATATCAGATTGGCTCAGTTCACAAGTGCTGTTCGATAATAATACCCAATTCACCTAAAAATACAATAATTAAGCGTATAAAGGTGTTGGATTTACAAACAGGGTATAAACTTAAAATGACCGTATGTCTTTTTGTTATTCCTTCGTAATACTACGTCCGTGAGGGCGTAGATGGAAGTACCCGCCAAAGGCGGGCAGGCGAAACCTGTAATGGATTTTTTGAATGCACTTGTTATCATCCGTTGTTCTGCTTTAACCAATTTGGTGATTTGGAGGGAACACTTCTTCGCAATGGCAATGTCCATAGTGCTGATGACTGGCAAAGTTTACTGGAGCCGGCTGCGAATCGTTATCGAGGCTATGACATCCTTCGGTTCTTTCGAGGAGATGCAGCCTTTGCTAATCCCGAGATTTATCGCTATCTTGAAGCAGAGGGGTATTTCTATGCTATACGACTGAAGGATAACCAAATACTGCATAAGAAGATTGAATACATGCTGACTCGGCCTGTGGGTTGTCCGCCGAAGAAACCGATTTTCCTGTATCATAGCTTTCGATATCAAGCGGCCATTTGGAGAATCGCTCGCAGAGTAGTCGCCAAGATCGAGTGGCATGCGGGAGAGCTTTTTCCAAGGTTCAACTTCATAGTCACGAACCTCCGGTGGAAATCGAGCAATGTCCTAAAGTTCTATAACAAGGGAGGCACGGCCGAGCAGTGGATCAAGGAAGGTAAGTACGCCTTGAACTGGACGCGGTTTTCTTGCCATGATTTTGTGGATAATCAGGTCCGCCTTCAGTTATTCGCTTTGGCCTACAACCTCGGCAATTTCCTGAAGCGCCTGGCATTGCCTAAGTCGGTGAAGAAATGGTCGCTGCGAACGCTGTGTGAGAAGTTGATCAAGATCGGAGCCAAAGTGGTCAGCCATTCGCGTTATGTGATATTTCAAATGGCAGAAGTGGCTGTGCTGCAGACGCTCCTTTGGAAAATACTTGGCCGAATCCGGCAGTTGCGTTTTTTGGCGATACCTGTGGGGCTGGGATGATGCGTGTAACTGTTGAAAACCGGGTTCGAGAATGGTGGACAACAGTCACGGTGTGCAACAATAGAAACAAAAGGTGGCTTCTTAATTGAAATATTCAACTTTTTTGGTCGTTTTTGCCAGAAAACTTGCTGATTCCGCAAGAATATTGTTGTTAATGAGATGAAATTCCGTTATTATGAGCCTTGAAGTTTTCAGGAGTGTTTTAGTGAAGTGGATATGGGAAATTCCGGTTAATTTGTTCTCTTGTTTTCTGTAATGAAATATCATCTATGGAAAAATGCTCTAAAAAGGTTTTTTCGATTCAACAGAGAGGGCAGACCCTTATTGTAAAACATGGAGAATCATTCCTGCTCATTCTCCCAAATCTGGGATCAGGAGGCTATATGATCCGGGAGCCTCCCGAATTCGATCCCCAAAAACTGACATTGCAGAAAATGGAGAAAAATCACCAGTCTGATCCCAGCAAAGAGGGAGATTTCGGAAGTTTTGAGTGGACGTTTCGAGCCATAGAGGAAGGGCTTTCTTCCCTGATTGTTCGGGCCTCCAGGCCTTGGGAAAAGGGAAAGTCGCCCATAGTTATCTTTGAGGCTTCAGTTCAGGTGAAGCCATGATTCATTTGAGAAAGGAGAACAATATGAAAGGTTACAGAAGAGTTGGAAGTATCGTCATCGTTGGCATCATCTCGTGTTTACTATTTGCCAGCTTATCTTTCGCTGATACAAATTCAGCGGAGCTCGCTGAAGTTCAAGCAGCCATCAGCGCTAAGGGAGCTCTCTGGACAGCCGGAGAATCCTGGGTGACCCGCTTGAGTCCTGAGGAGAGCCGAAAGCTCCTGGGCGAGATAACCATGGAGCCTGGAAGCCAGGAGTCCAGCGACCCTCCACCAACCGATGGTTACCCTGCCGCCATTGACTGGAGGAACGTGTCCGGCCACAATTGGATTACACCTATCAGAGACCAGCGGAGCTGCGGAAGTTGCGTGGCATTTGGGTCTTTGGCCACCGTAGAATCCCTGGCTCGTATTGAACAGGGCCAGCCGTCTCTGAATATTGATCTTTCAGAGATGCATCTATTCAACTGCGGAGGAGGCAGTTGCAGCAGCGGCTGGTATAATTCATCTGCCTGTGCTTACCTTAAAAACAATGGAACCCCTGATGAGGCATGCTGGCCCTATGTGCCTGTTAATCAGTCCTGTTCAAATACCTGCCCGGATTGGCAGGATCGAGCGACCAAGATCACCAGCTATGGAAGCATCTCAGGGATTGAATCCCATAAGACCTATGTGGCTATTGCACCCATCCTTGTAGCTTTCAGGGTTTATGAAGACTTCCGCTATTACACTGGCGGCATTTATGAGTACACCTATGGAGGCTATGAGGGTGGCCATGCTGTCAGTATCGTTGGCTACGATACAACAGGGCAAATAGACTATTGGATTGTGAAGAACAGCTGGGGAGACTCTTGGGGGGAAAACGGCTATTTCAGGATCAAGATGGGGGAGTGCACTATTGAAACTCGTAGCAGCTACTGGATGTCTGGGGCTATTCTTCCTCTTCCGTCTGAAACACCTGTTCCAGACATCAAAGTCAACGGCTCAGACGACCTAATCGTTATTGTTTTTCCAGGCGAAAACGTTAATGTCACCATATCGCTTGATCCAGGGGAAAAAGCTGGTGAATTGGCTGACTGGTGGGGTTTTTTACTATCATCCTATGGCAACTTTCCGCTGTTTGCTTTGCAGGCGCCACTGTTCGAACTGCCAGAGACTTCACTCCTTGATATAACCCTTCCACCCGGTTGGTATACCTTCCTCTTCAACTTGGACGATACACCCGATTCGACCTTCGATCTGATGTGGTATGACTATGTGTCTGTTTGGCAACTATAAGCGGGAGCCCATTGGAAGAGCTACCAGACTTTGAAACTCTTGTTCAAGAGAAAACAGAAGAGTTAAAGACGGAATAAAAGGAGCCATGAAAAGCGTACCAAGGCAGGACTATTCTGGCTGAAATTGGTATGAGCAGCGAAAATGGTTAATTTAGGTTTAACTAAGTTAGATGTTGACACATCTTATAGGTGTCTGTAGGATTTAAGGCTCATGTTTTTGTAATGGCAGAGAAACCACTGGAAGCAATTTAAAAATGCATGGTTTTTCGAAAAAACAATTCAGGTTGCATAGAACAGCATCAACTATCATACTTGCCGTATATCTGATTATAGCCACTTCAGTCGATCTATTCCACAATGAAGCTTGTCTGTTTGGTTCTGTGCAATCCACAGATGTTATATCGCATCACGACTCATGCCCGGCCTGCACGTTTTTAGCCGGGCATAATTCGACCGAAGCTAACCACGGTTCGCCTTTGATCGGCACCGAATGTCTTCTTATTTCACAATTCTTACTATGTTCGATAGCCATAAATCATGATAAGTGGTTCGGTTCAAACACTTCAAGAGCACCGCCATCAATTACCATTTCTTAAGGTATAAGTCAGAACCTTAACACCCTATTCTACTTATACTACTAATTCAAATTTTCAAAAACGCCAGCCCTATCACAGGCTTCCGGACAAAACAACGCCCGAAATCAAAGAGCCGTGAAATGTTCTGGTTAATTCATAACATTAATTAGGAGGTATAAATATGCAGGTAAAAAAGATATTCTGCCTGCTTTTTCTTCTGGCTGCCATCGGTTCTTCCAATATCGCTTTTGCCGGAAATAACGAGACTGAAAATCCTGAACTTAAAGAGCTCAAACAACTGATTCTCGAAATGAAGCGGCAGATGAATGAAATGAAGCAAAAGCACGAAACTGAAATCAATGCGATGAAAGAAGAAATAAGTAAACTCAGTCAACCCGCTACCGAGGAAGAAGAGGCGGAGGATGAAATGGCAAGTTTGCGTGCGCTGGCCGAAAGCATGGCAGGTGAAAAGAAAGAGCAGAAAAAACCCGAAGAAACTGTATATAAATTTGGCGGATTAAGCCTGCAGCAGCTTAATCCGGAAATCAGCGTCTCCGGGGATTTAATCGGTCACTACCGGCACCAGGGCGATACCAGAAAACGGACAGACGCTGAGATAAGAGGCCTCGAATTGAATTTCCAGTCTTATCTCGACCCCTATTCAAAAATAAAGGCTACTACACATATAAGTGATGAGGGCGTCGATCTCGAAGAGATTTACCTTACACATTTCACAGCACTCGAAAACGCCACTCTGGACCTCGGTCGATTCCGCCAGCAGTTCGGCGTGGTCAACCGATGGCATGAAGATGCCCTCGACCAGGTTCAGTATCCTTTAGCTTTACAAAAAATCTTCGGCGACGAAGGTCTTAATCAAACAGGAGCTTCTATCGAATGGACATTGCCTCAGTGGGGCCAGGCTTATCAAGGATTGACTTTGCAGGTAACCAATTCCGAAAACGAACGTTTGTTCGGCGGGGATACTTTGGGCAATCCTTCATTGCTTCTGCACTATAAGAATTACCGTGACCTTTCCAGAGACACTTACCTGGAATTCGGTTTGACCGGATTATTTGGCTGGAATGATGAATGGAATGTTCTCAAAGGCAGCACACTTGAAAATGAACACGACACCTTAGGAACTCAGGTATTCGGAGCAGACCTTTCTATTCTCTGGGAGCCGGCAGACCAGGCGATCTACCGCAATATAGAATGGCGCAGTGAAGTTTATTTTCTCAATCAAGATATTCTGGCACCGGATAATTCCGGAGCAGATAACCTGAATGCCTGGGGTGCTTACAGTTATCTACAGACAAAAGCAGCCCGCAACTTAGATGTCGGAATTAGAGCTGATTACTACAGGCCGGACAGCAAAGATTACGCTAACACACCGGGGGCTCCTATTGTTCCATTGGCCTATACTGCCAAGAACCCTGAACGCTGGCAAATAGGTCCCTATATAACCTGGTCGCAAAGTGAATGGGTCAAGCTTCGCTGTGAGTATGATTATGCATTCGGCCATGGTACCGAGGATACTGAACATGTACTTTGGTTACAAGCGATCTTCAGCGCCGGGCCACATAAGCATGAACGTTATTAAAACCAGAATATGGAGGAAACCAAAATGGCAAGAAGAACTTTTTTCATCTTAACTATGTCCACTGTTTTGTCGGCGGTATTATGCTTGCATGATGCCAACGCTGCCCGAAAGCGAACACGTCTGCGCTCACAAAACAGGGGACACATGCAGGTGGTAACAACCTTATCCGACTACGCAGTATTAGCCAAGGCTATTGGCGGCGAACGGGTTATTACCAATTCTATTGTTCATAGTGTCCAGGATCCTCACCATATAAGACCTAAGCCATCCTTTGTGAATATGGTCATGAAGGCTAATGTGCTAATAGCCACTGGGCTTGACCTTGAGCTTTGGCTGCCTACGGTAGTAAACAGATCCGGCAACAAACATGTTCGCAGCGGGGAGATTGGCTATGTCGCAGTATCACAAGGAATAGAACTGGTTGAGAAACCTAAAGTTATTTCGCAAATCGAGGGTGATGTTCACGTATTTGGAAATCCACACATTACCACAAGTCCGATTAATACCAGGCAGGTGGCGTGGAATATCGCAGCCGGCTTAATTAAGAACGACCCACAAGGTAAAGCTTTTTATGAAAATAATTTGAAGATACTACAGAATGAATTAGACAAACGTCTGTTTGGTGAAGAACTGGTCAAACTGCTCGGAGGTGACACCCTCTGTAGATTGGCCGAGCAGGACAAGCTTATTGATTTTCTGCAGCAAAATAAATTTCAAGGAAAACCTTTGATTGATAAACTGGGCGGTTGGATGAAAAAGATGCTTCCTTTACGGGGAACGCCTATTGTTATCTATCACAAGAACTGGAGCTACTTCCTTAAACTCTTCGGACTGAAAGAGGCTGCTACGATTGAATCGAAACCAGGGATTCCACCTTCTGCAAAACATGTTACCAATCTGGTTAAGATGATGCACGACGAAAATATTCGTATCATCCTTGCTGCAAATTACTTTGACGAACATAAGGTCAGAACCATTGCCAATAAAACAGGAGCTGAAGCAGTTATTGTTCCTTTGTTTGTTGGCGGAATTCCGGGAACTGAAGACTACTTTAAGCTTTTCGATTACTGGGTGGACAGTCTGATAAAAGCAGCTAAGAATACCGGTCTTATAAGCGAGTAAAAAAATCAGTTAACATTCATAATCTATGAAGGAAAATCATAATGTCAGAGGTGATACAGCTATTTTCACTACAGATTGCTTTAATCGCAGTAGTCCTGGTCCTTCATACATACCTTGGGCTTCATATAATTCGCCGCACTCTGATTTTTTCCGACCTGGTTCTGGACCAACTGGCTGCTTTTGGGACCCTTGTCGGCGTAGGCA